>JBJTKE010000114.1:0-6179 GCA_046096285.1 Chloroflexota bacterium | reverse complement strand
GGCCTCCCTTGTGGGACGAGCGGCGCGCAGGCCGCAGGATACGCAACGGGTTGGGGAAGCGGCCGGTCCGGGTCAGGCGGACTGGGCGGCTCCGCCGGCGATCAGGGCGTCGATGTCGTCCGCGGAGAAGCCTGCCTCGGCGAGGACGTCGCGGGTTTGCTGGCCGAGGAGCGGGGCGGGAAGGCGGGCGGCGACGGGTTCGTGATCGAAGTGGTAGGGAGCGCCGACGACGTTCTGCTGGCCGACGGCGGGATGGTCGAAGGACTGGACGAGGTGCTGGGCGCGGACCTGGGGGTTGTTGAGGACGTCGTCGAGGTCGAGGATCGGGCCGCAGGGAACGTTGGCGCGGTCGAGGCGGCGGACGATGTCGTCGCGGTCGAGGGCCATCAGGGCGGGGCCGAGGTCGAGGTAGAGATCGGGTTTGCTGGTGACGCGCTGCGCATTGGTGGCGTACTCCGGGCGGTCCCGGAGGTCGGGCCGGTCGATGGCGTCGCAGAAACGGTGCCACATGGCGTCGTTGCCGACGGCGATGTTGACGAAGCCGTCGCGGCAGGGAAAGGTGTCGTAGGGGGCGATCATGGTGTGGGCGTTGCCGGCGCGGGCGGGGGGGAAGCCGTTGGCCCAGTAGCCGCCCGCCTGGTAGGTCAGCAGGGCGACCTGGCCGCCGAGCATGGAGGTGTCGACGAAGCAGCCCTCGCCGGTGAGGCGGCGGCGGAAAAGACTGGAGGCGATGGCGAAGGCGGCGAACATGCCCGCGCCGATGTCGCCGATGGGGACGCCGAGGCGGGTTGGGGGGCCGTCGGGGTGGCCGGTGATGGACATGATCCCGCTCATGCCCTGGACGATCAGGTCGTAGGCGACACGCTGGAAGTCGGGGCCGAACTGGCCGAAGCCGGAGATGGAGGCGTAGACGATGCCGGGCCTGCGGGCGGCGACGGCGTCGTAGCAGAAGCCGAGGCGGGCGAGGGTGCCGGGCGAGAAGTTCTCGACGAGGACGTCGACGGTGTCGATGATGCGCCAGAGGGCGTCCTGACCGCCGGGGGACTTGAGATCGAGGGCGACGGAGCGCTTGTTGCGGTTGACGGACATGAAGTAGACCGACTCGCCGTCGGCGAAGGGAGGACCCCAGGCGCGGGTGTCGTCGCCGCGGCCGGGAAGTTCGACCTTGATCACGTCGGCGCCGAGGTCGCCGAGCATCATCGTGCAGTAGGGGCCGGTCATGACGCGGGTGAGATCGAGCCCGCGGACGCCGGAGAGGGGCAGGGCGGCGGGCACGCTGGAAGAGCCGTTGGCGTGGGAAGACATGCGGGAAGACCCTCAGGGTGCGCCGGGGCGAGGCCGGCCGAACGTCGCGTGGGAGATTGTAGCAACCGGCGGCAGGGGCTAAGATGACAGCGGAAGCGTCACGACAGCACTTGACAGTGAAACGTCGCGCTGTTATCTTGAGCACGCGACGGGAGTGAACCCCGATGGACCGGACCCGGAATGGCGACGCGCGATACAGCCTGGCCGAGTTGACGGAGGCGGCGCGGGTCTCGCTGCGAACGGTGCGGTACTACATCGCGGAGGGGTTGCTGCCGCCGCCGAAGGGATCGGGTCCGGCGAGTTTCTACACACCGGCTCACCTGGAGCGGTTGAAGCTGATCGGGCGGCTGAAGGACGCCTACCTGCCGTTGCGGGAGATCCGGAGACGGCTGGCCGGGGTGGAGGACCGGGAACTGGCGGGGCTGCTCGCGATGAGCGATCCGGAACTGTTCGATCCGGCGACGTGGGAGCAGGTGGGGCAGCCGCGGTCGGTGACGTCGTACCTCGCGCAGGTGGCGCGGGAGAAGCAGAAGGCGGCCCCTGGCGAGCCCGCCCCGATCGTGCGGACGGTGGCGCGGCGGGCGATGCCGCAATTGCCGCCAGCAGCGGACGACGAACCGGCGGACGACCTGGAGGCCGAGGATTCGCTGACGGTCCTGCGAGAGATGCGGGCCCTCCCGTCGGAGATGCCTTCGATGCGGATGTCCGCGGACCTGCTGGAATGGAGGCCGGAGGGCTCGGAGCAGCGGACCGAGATCGACCGGGAGGCGGGGCCGGCCTGGCGCAGACTGGCGCTCGGGGACGAGATCGAACTGATCGTCTCGGACCGGGCGTGGCGGCGGAACCGCGAGAAACTCGAGTGGCTGGCGAACTGGGCGCGGAAGGTGCTGCGGTAGCGGCCAGCGCCATCGCCCCGGCGACGGGCCGGGCGGGGCGCCCCGGCGGATGAACGGGGCGAGCACCCGGCAGGGGTGACGGCCGCTTCCGCGCGGCCAGGACGGGCGACGAACGACAGGGCACAAGCGACGGAACGAGGAGCCGGGGCGGCCATGTGGAGGCGCGCCCCCGGGGAGTCGTGCGTCATCACGCGAGGAGGTTCACGCATGGCAGCAGATAGCGGGCGGAACGGGAGCGGGGAGTTCGTGCTCTCGGCGGATTGGGAGCGGGCGGCCGCGGCTGCTGGCGGGACGGCGGCCTTCCGCGTCCGGATCGAGGCGCCGGAGCTGCCGGCGACCCAGCGGCGGACGCCGACCGACGTGGCCTTCGTCCTGGACCGGTCGGGGTCCATGGGCGGTGAGAAGATCGAGCTGGCGAAGCAGGCGGTGGACGAGGCGTGCCGCCACCTGCGGGAGGACGACCGGGCGGCGCTGGTGGTCTTCGACAACGAGATCGACGTGCTGCACCGGTTGGAGCCCGCCACCAGCCGGGTCAAGACGGGCCTGCGGATGGCGCTGCTGGGGGTGGACGCCCGCGGCGGCACCAACCTGAGCGGCGGGTGGTTCGCGGGGTGCCAGGAGCTGGATCCGGCGGCGGCGGGCACCCCGGCCGGGCAGCGGGTGCGGCGGGCCATCCTGCTGACGGACGGGCAGGCAAACGACGGCATCGTGGACCCGCGGGAGTTGGGACGGCACGCCAACCGGCTGCGGCAGCTCGGCGTGGGCACCACCACGCTGGGGCTGGGGCTCGGCTTCGACGAGTTCCTGTTGAGCGCGATGGCGGAGGCGGGCGGCGGCAACTTCCAGTTCCTGGAGACGGCGGCCGACCTGCGCGAGTTCTTCGAGAAGGAGCTCCGGGAACTGCTGAGCGTGATGGCGCTCGGGATGCAGGTGACGGTGACCTGCCCCGAGGGCGTGCACCTCCACCCGGTCAGCGCCTTCCCGGCGGAACGGACCGGCCGCACGTGGACGTTGGCGCTGGGCGAGGCGCCCGCCGGCGAGCGCCTGGACGTGGTGTTCGAGGCGACGGTGAAGCCGGGGTTCGCCGGGACCGAGGCGGCGTTCGCGGTGGAGGTGGCCTGGAGCGACCCGGCGGCGGACGAGCGGCGGTCGGCGAACGTGCCGCTGGCGCCGCTGGCGGTGACGACCCCTGAGGCGGCCGAGGCGGCGGAACCGCACGAGGCGGCGGCGGCGGCGGTCGCGTTGCAGCGGCTGGCGCGGGAGAAGCGGCGGGCGCTGGAGGCGGACCGGCGCGGCGACCGCGAGAGCTCCATGTTCTACGCCCGGTCCATGCAGACGATGGTGATGCAGGCAGCGGACCTGTCGGGCATCGATGAGGAGCGCGAGGACGCCGCCGAGTCGATCAGGATGCTGCTGGAGGCGCCGCTGTCGGAGGAGGACCGCAAGGGGATGGTGTGGAAAGCGTCGCTGCAGCGGCGGAACCGGGGGGACTGGCGCGAGCGCCGGGACCGGAAGCAGCCGGATGGGCCAGCTGCGGCCCCGGGCGGCGCGACCGGGCCCGCCTAGGGCAGCTGGCCGCCGCGGCTCCGCGGCGCCGCGGCCGGGCAGGGGCACGCATCGGGGGCGGCGGCGTCCGGGGATGACCCGGGGCCGCCGCCCCCATTCCCGGTCGCCCGCACCGCCGCGGGTACCGGGCCGATCCTGCGCTCCATGCTCCACGCTCCATGCTGCCGGATGGTGGTGAAGTTCCGATCTGGCCATCGGCCGTCAGCCCAAACCCCCTCATGCCGGCCAGGTCTGAACCTCCGGGCTGGGCCGGCCCTGAGCCCCCTCACCCCAACCCATCTTCCTGAGCGAGGGAGCGGGACTTTCGTCGCATTGGGGCGATCCGCGGCGGTCCGGCGCACGGTTGGCGAGAGTTGCCAGGGGTCGGAACCGGCGGATTCACGCGCTGCATGGGGACGAACGCCATCCTTTCTCGCAGGGCGGGGGCAGCGCGTTTCGTTGCGGTGATGGGCGAAACGTGGCGGTTTCGGGAATCGTTGAAGAGCAGAGCAGCGGATCGGGGATGGGCGGGTCCGGAACTGGCCGGACGTGAGACTTCGACCCACCTCCCGCAGCGACGGGAGCTGCGGGCCCGCGGCTCCTGGCGGCTGACGACTGGTGGGGTGCTGGCCACCGGGTCCGAGCCAAACCGCGGGAGATGTTGGGCGGTGGCATCCCTGGGTAGCGCTTTCATCGTAGGGCCGCTGCGGGCAGGTTCTGGCGTGGTCTGCCGCCGTGGCGGGAGCATGAGGTGGGAACCATCGCCGGGCGGGCGCTCTTGCCGCGAAACGCGACACATGGTACGATCACAGGCCCGTCAGATCGCGGGATGCGAGCGGCTGCGGGGTAAGTGATCGGGCGAAAAGGCGTATCGACTCCTGGATAGTTTTTGGAGGATTTCGATATGGACATCACGATAGAGGCGGGATCGACGTGGGAGAGCGTGAATCGCGGGCATCGAACGACGCTGGCGAAGGTACGGAAGGCAAGCGGGCAAATGGTCGAGTTCTGGGTCACGACGAAGGGCGATCCAAGCCACCGGGGGGAACTGCTGCGAATGATGAGGAATGCGTTCCTCGCTCGGTACCGCAGGAGGACGCGCGCGTAACGTTCCGAATGAATGAATGACGACTCCGGCCCCCGCGGCGCATCCCCGCGGGGGCCGGTCCGTTTTCCGGGGGGAGTTACCCGGCCAGCACGCGTTCGGCCTGGGCGCGCGGCAGGTCGACAGGCAACTGGACGATCAGTTCCTGCAGGCCCGCCTCGCGGAAGCGGCCGGCGAAGTCGCGGAAGGCCTCGGGGCTGTCCCACGGGCGCTCGTCGCGGAGGATGGCGGGTACGTAGAGGTGGGAGCGGATGATGGCGGCGGGGTCGCGGCCCTCGCGGGCGCAGGCCTCGTCGAGGAGGGCGAGGCGCTCGCGCATCTCGGCGAGGGTGCCGTTGGAGTTCCAGCGGGCGGCGTGACGGGCGACGATCCGCATCATGCGGGGGCCGTGGGCGCCGAGGGTGAAGGGGAGGCGGGGCTGGAGCGGCGCGGGCCGGAAGAAGGCCTCCTGCAGGTGGTAGTACTGCCCGTCGTAGGTGGAGACCTCGCGGGTGAAGAGGGCGTCGCAGATCTCGACGGCCTCGCGGAAGCGCTCGACGAGTTCCCTTGGCTCGGGGAAGGGGATGCCGTACATGGTGTGCTCGGGCACGAACCAGCCCGCGCCGAGGCCGAACTCGAGGCGGCCCCCTGAGATGTGGTCGACGGTGACCGCCTCCTTGGCGAGCAGGGGCGGGTGGCGGAAGGTGTTGCAGGAGACCAGGATGCCGAGGCGGACCCGGCTGGTGACCATCGCGAGGCCGGCGAGCGCGGTCCAGGCCTCGAAGATGGGGCCGTCGAGGCGGAAGGGGGGCACGTAGTGGTCGGCGAGCCAGAGGCTGTCGACGGCGGGAAGGCCGTCGAGCCAGGCCCACTCCGCGGCGAGATCGGGCCAGGGCTTCTGGGTTGGGGTCTGGATGCCGATGAGCAGGCCGTCGTGCATGGCGCGTCCTCCCGAAACGAGGGAGCAGGATACCAGCGAATCGTGCGAGCCGGGCGATACTGCGCGGCAGGCACGCCAGCCAGGAGGAATCCGCCATGCCGCACGACGCCACGCCGCCCGCGCCGCCAGTCCCGTCCGCCCCTCCCGCCGCGTCCGGCCTGTTCGCCGGGTTTCCGCCGGAGGCGGTCGCGTTCTACGAGGGGTTGCGGGCCGACAACAGCAAGCGCACCTGGGAGGCCAGCAGGCACGTCTACGAGCGGGCGGTGCGGGGGCCGATGCAGGCGCTGGCGGCGGAGGTGGACGAGGCGTACCGGCCGCTTCGGCTGTTCCGGCCCTACCGTGATGTGCGGTTCTCGAAGGACAAGTCGCCGTACAAACTGCAGCAGGGGGCGTTTGGCGAGGGGGAGGG
>JBJTKE010000113.1:0-7881 GCA_046096285.1 Chloroflexota bacterium | reverse complement strand
GGAGGGTCGCACGGCTGCCGCCGCGGCACCGTGGCGATTGTTACAGAACTCACGACCGATGGGTAACGGGTGCAACCAAACCCACAGCAACCCTCCGCCTGCCTCGCTCCCGCATAATGCGCGCCAGCGTTCGCCGCCCGGTCGTTCGTTGTTCAAGGAGGTCCCGATGGCCGCCGTCGCCGCTCCCGATCTCGCCGCCGTCCGCGCCCTGTTCTCGCCCGAGCCCGGCACGGCCTACCTCGACGCCGCCACCTACGGCCTGCCGCCGCGCCCGACCTACGATGCGGTGGACCGCGCCATCCGCCGCTGGCGCGACGGGTCCGCCGATTGGGTGGAGGAGTGGGACCGCATCGGCGAGCAGTGCCGGGAGACCTTCGCCCGGCTGATCGGCTCGACCAGCGAGGAGATCGCGCTGACGCCGACGGTGTCGGCTGGCGTCGGGCTGGTGGCCGCCTCCCTGCCGCCGGGCAGCGAGGTGATCGTGCCCGCCGAGGAGTTCACCTCGGTGGCGTTCCCGCTGCTGGCCGCGGAGCGGGGCCGCGGCGTGAGGGTGCGGGAAATCCCGCTGGCGGAGGTCGCCGGGGCGGTCGGGCCGGAAACCGCGCTGGTGGCCTTCAGCCTCGTCCGCGCCCAGAGCGGCGAGATCGCCCCGCTGGCCGACATCGTGACCGCCGCCCGCGCCCGGGGCGCCCGCGTGCTGGTGGACGCCACCCACGCGCTGCCGTTCGTCGGCGTCGAGGGCTGGCTGGACGGCATCGACTACCTCGTCTGCCACGGATACAAGCACCTGCTCTGCCCGCGCGGGGCCGGGTTCATGCACATCGCGCGGGAGGCGCAGGCGGACCTGATCCCGTACTTCTCGGGCTGGCGGTCCGGCGCCCCGTTCTACGGGCGGTCCTACGGCGGTCCGCTGACGCTGCTGCCCTCGGCCGCTGCCTTCGACCTGTCGCTGGCGTGGCACAGCTGGGCGGGGGCGCTGCCCTCGCTCGACCTGCTGGCGTAGTGGCGGGAGGCGGGGCTGCTGGCGCCCTCGGTCGCGCTCGCGGGCGAACTGGCCGGGCTGCTGGGCATCGCGCCGACCGGCTCCCAGATCGTCAGCCTGCCGGTGGCCGACGCCGAGCGGACGGCGGCGGCGCTGGCCGCGAGCGGGGTGCGCTGCGCGGCTCGCGGCGGCCGGGTGCGGCTCTCCTGCCACGTGTGGAACACGCGGGAGGACATCGAACGGGCGGCGGCGGCGCTGGGTGGGGCGGCCGGGCCGGGAGCGGGCCGCTAGCCGAGCGGCAGCGTCACCGGTCGGTCCTCCGCGATCGAGCGGTCGGCGGCGATGCCGATCTCGAGCGAGCGACGGGCCTCGCGGCCGTCGACGATCGGCGGTTCCTCGCGGCGGACCACGCGCAGGAAGTGATCGCCCTCGGCGCGGATGGCCCCGGCCAGCCGGCCGTTGATCGTTGGCCAGTGGCGGGTGTCCGGCAGTTTCCAGCCCTCGGAGGCGTCGACGCCGTAGAGGTTCATCGGGGTGAAATCGAGCGAGAGCACGCCATCTGCGCCGATGACGTTGAGTTCGACGTCGCCGAAGCCGCCCCAGTCTGCCGGCTGCGTCCAGCTGGCCCAGCCGTCGGACAGGGCCCAGCCGCTCTCCACCACCGCCAGCGCACCGTCCGCGAACTCGGCCATGATCCAGGTGAAGTCTGCTACCCCGTACTCCGCGAAGATGCGGCCCCGCACTGCCCGCGCGGTGACGCGGCGCACCGGTTCGCGGTGGGACCAGAGCATCTGGTCGAGGTCGTGCACGGCGAGATAGTTGATGACCGACGTGCGGCCGGCCAGTCGCCTGCCCTCGCCGATGGGGGCGTTTCTACGCCCGTAGAAGGTGAGCGGGCGGCCGATGGTCCCGGCGCGCACGGCCTGGTTGATCCGGGCGTAGGCGGGCTCGTGACGCAGGATGTAGGCGACCAGCAGTGGGACGCCGGCCCCTTCGCAGGCGGCGATCATCGCGTCGGCGTCTTCGAGCGTGTGGGCGATCGGCTTTTCGACCATCACCGCGCAACCGCGGGCGGCGGCGGCGGCGACCGCCTCCCGGTGCAGCGGCTCCGGGGTGGCGACGACCACGCCGTCGAGGCGCTCCGCGGCCAGCATGGCCTCGTGAGACGGGTAGACGGCGCCGCCCCACTGGGCAGCCAGCGTGGCCGCCCGGGCGGTGTCCGGGTCGGCGATGGCGACGACCGCGCCAGTCCCGCTCTCGGCGACGGCCCGGGCGTGCAGCCCGCCCATGAATCCCGCGCCGACCACCCCGATCCTGGTTCGCTCCATGATGCTCCCTGGTCTCCCGTCAGGCCCGGCCGCGGCCGGGCCAGTCATGTTCCTGCTGCTGCGCGCGCCGTTCTGCGTGCCGGCCGGTTCAGGCCGTCCTGCTGGCTCCCGCGCCCTGCCAGACGCACTCCTCGCTGGCCCCGTCGAAGATGAGGGCGTCCGGCCAGGCGAAGGCGAGCGAGACGGGCTGCCCGAGGTCGAAGAACTGCGAGGTCGGGGTCACGGCCCGGAGGGTTTGTCCACCCGCGGTGATCTCGTACAGGATGTCCGTGCCGAGAATCTGGCGGGTATAGATCTCGCCCGCGGCGGCGTTGGGCGGGGGCGCGCCGTCGCGCCGGGCGATGGCGACGTGCTCCGGCCGCACGCCGACCTTCGCGCTGGCGCGGCCGGCCAGCGTCTCGAGGACGGCGGCGGGGGCGTCGGCCAGCCAGGCTCCTGCCGGCAGCAGCGAGACCCTGCCGTCGGCCGGCGAGGCGTCGAGGACGTCGATGGGGTGGGCGCCGATGAACTGGGCAACCCAGAGGTTGGTGGGCGCGCGGTAGAGGTCGAGCGGCTCGCCGAGTTGGACCAGCCTGCCGTGGCTCATCACGGCGATGCGGTCGGCGATGGCCATCGCCTCCTCCTGGTCGTGGGTGACAAAGACCATCGTGGTCTCCACCTCGCGGTGGATGCGGACGAGCTCGGAGCGCATCTGGCGGCGGAGGGCTGCGTCGAGGCTGGAGAAGGGCTCGTCGAGCAGGAAGAGGCTCGGCCGCCGCATGAGGGCCTTGGCGATGGCGACGCGCTGCCGCTGGCCGCCGGAGAGTTGGTGGATGCGGCGGTCGAGCAGGGCGCCGATGCCGAGGATGCCGGCGACCTCCTGGGTGCGCTGCGCGATGACGGCTTTCGGCTCCTTGCGGACCTTGAGCGCGAAGCCGATGTTGTCGCGGACGTCGAGGTGGGGATAGAGCGCGATGGACTGGAAGACCATCGCGATGTCGCGCTCTTCGGGCGGCACGTCGTTCATGCGGCGGCCGCCGAAGAAGAGGTCGCCGGAGGACGGGGCCTCGAGACCGGCAAGCATGTTGAGGGTCGTCGTCTTGCCGCAGCCGGAAGAGCCGAGCAGGACGAGCAACTCGCCGTCCTCGATCTGGAGGTCGAGGTCGCGGACGGCATGGAAGTCGTCGAAGTGCTTGTTGACGTCGACGAACCGGATGGTGCCGGAAGCATCGGGAGCGCCAGCGGGCATGGGCGTTCGGTCCTCGTGGCGGGCGGCAAGCCCGGCGTTCAGAGCGGATCGACGAGGTTCAGGCTGCGAATCCGGCGCTGGAACAGGTAGGCGATGATGGCCGGCGGAATGATCGCGATGATGGAGGCGGCGGCCATCTCGTTCGGCTGCGAGACCTGGAAGAACATGGTGGAAAGCGCGGGCGGGAAGGTCTGGGCGGTGGAACCCGCGGCGAGAATCTGCGAGAAGGCGAACTCGTTCCAGCAGATGAGGAAGCTGATGGCGGCGGCGACCGCGATGCCGGGCCAGGACATCGGCAGGATGACCCGGGTGAAGGCCTGCCAGCGGGTGTTGCCATCCACCCGCGCCGCCGCCTCGACGGTGCGCGGCAATGACGAGAAGAAACTGGTCATCACCCAGACGATCATCGGGATGGTCAGCGTCAGGTAGATGATGATCAGCCCCCGTTTTGTGCCCTGCAGGCCGACCTGCGTGTAAAGGTAGAAAAAGGGCACCACGATGGCGATGGGCGGGTAGGAGCGGGACATGATGATCGCGAAGAGCATGGCGCCGCGCCCCCGGAACTGCAGCCTGCCGAGAGCGTAGGCGACCGGGAGGGCGACGAGCATGGTGATGGCGGTCACGGCCACGGCGATGATCGCGCTGTTGACGAGGCCGCGGCGGATGATCGGGGCCTGCCCGACCGGGGGCATCTCGCCGCCGGGGCCCATGGCGGTGGCCCCGAACAGGCGGGTGTAGTTGCTGAAGGTCGGCTCGTGCGGCCAGAGGTGGGTGGGCACCGAAAGCAGTTCCGGCTTGAACATGAGGGACATGTTCAACAGCCAGTAGATCGGGATCAGCGTCCACACCAGCAGCAGCAGGGCGCCGGCGTAGATGAGGATGCGGCGGAGGCTCATGCGACGGCCTCCTCCGAGATCAGCCGCTCGCCCTTCTGCTTGCGGTTGGTGAACAGGAGCAGGAAGTAGGCGGTGGTGATGATGATGGTGATGATCACCAGCAGCCAGCCGATGGCCGAGCCGTAGCCCAGATCGCGGTTGACGAAGCTCTGGCGGTAGATGTCCCAGGTGAGGGTGGTGGAGGCGTCGCCGGGGCCGCCGTTGGTCATGAAGAAGATGATGTCGAAGGCGCGGGCGGCCTCCACGGTGATGAGCACCATGACGATGGAGAGGGGGGTCCGGATGTAGGGCAGGGTGACGTTGCGGAAGCGGCCGAAGACGCCGAGCCGGTCCATCTTGGCGGCCTTGTAGAGATCCTCGGGGATGACCTGCAGGGTGGCGAGCACGAAGTACATGCCAAGCGGGGCGATCTGCCAGGCGTGGGCCACGGCGAGGGCCGGCACCGCGCCCCGCTCGGAGAGGAACAGGACCGGCGAATCCGCGATGCCGAGCCGCTGGATGATGGCGTTGAACAGGCCCCATTCCGGGCTGTACAGGTACTTCCAGACCACGGCGGTGGCGTAGAGCGAGACGGCCCAGGGCAGGATCACGACCGCCATCAGGAAGCCGCGGCCGCGGAACGTCTCGTTGAGCAGCAGCGCGCCGCCGACCGCGATGGCAACGGCGAACACCGTGACCAGCAGGGTGTAGTAGAGGGTGATGACGACCGAGCGCCAGACATCGGGCGAGGAGAGGGCCTCGGCGTAGTTGGCGAGGCCGACCGGTTCGGTGATGCCGAAGATCAACTCGATGTTCTGGAAGCTCATCCACAGCGAGTAGATCGTGGGGTAGGCGGCGACCGCGAGCAGGATGACGATCACCGGCAGGGTGAGCAGCCCGGCGAAAGCGCCCTCGCTCAGGCGCGACGAACTCCAGCCCGCGCGGCCGCGGGCGCTGGTTGAGGAGGCAGAAGCCATCGTGGTCCCCGGGCGGGCGGCGCGCGGCGCCGGAGCGGACGAGGGACGGGGGACCGGCGGGGGCGGGCCGGGCCGGCCCCCCCCCGCGCGGGAGCCGCTCGCGCTGGTAGCGGGCGGCCAGGTCCTCGGCGAGCTTCTTGAGCCCGGCGTGGACCTCCTCGACCGGGGTCTGCCCGAGGATCGCCTTGGGCAGTTCGGTCATGGCCTGGGCGTTCCACTCCTCCCACCAGAAGGTCTGCCAGGCCTTGGGGAACTGGCCAGCGTTGACCACGCTCTCGATAGTGCCGAGCATCGCGGGGTCGGGCAGCCAGGAGTTGTAGGCCTCGATGACCTCGGGGTCCTCGAGGATCGCCTTGTAGCCGGAGTTGAGGGCGGCCTCGATGGCCCAGCGCTAGGCGACGAACAGATCGCCGCCCTCGACATCGTCGCGGTAGCCGAAGAAGCCGCCGAGGCGGTAGTCGCGGGCGAGTTTGTCGCCGCTCTGGTTGCGGTTGGCGAGCGAGTAGATGCCCTCGTCGATGAGGCCCCAGGGCTGGCCGTTGACGGGAACCGGCGCGACCATGCCCGCGACCTGCGACTTGTTGGGGTCGTTGAAGACCTTGAGGTCGTAGACCTGCTGCGGGCTGTAGGCGTAGGTGCCCTTGGCGAAGGCGTCGATGTAATCGGCCTCGCCCATGGTGAAGACGCCCTCGGGAATGATCCCCTCCTCGGCCAGCTTGCGCCAGTTGACGATGACCTCGAGGGTGGCGTCGTCGAACACCGGCTGGTTGGCGTCGTCGAACAGGACCGCGCCGCGGTTGAGGCACTCGAAGAGGTAGCCCCAGGAGACGCCGAACCAGACGCCGGCGGCGAACCAGTGCGGCAGCAGGGGCGGACCGTCGGTGACGCCGTCCTTCTTCATCTGCCGGGCCTGGTCGTAGAGCTCGTCCCAGGTCTTGGGGTACTGGTCGGCGGTGATCCCGGCCTTTTCGAGGATGGCGTTGTTGGCCATCAGGGTGCCGCGGATGGAGACGAAGTAGGGCAGGCCGTAGAGCTTGCCGTCGACGGTCATGGAGTCGCGGACGCCGTCGTACATCTCGGCCTTGGCGGCCTCGGCGTACCAGGCGTCGTCGTAGGGGATCACCCAGCCGGGGATCGACCAGCGGTACAGGGTGGCCGGGTTGGCGTAGCCCATGTCGAGCGGCTGGTTCGCGATGTGGAAGTTCTCCATGATCGCGATGTAGTCGCCGGTGATGGTCTGGTAGTCGGCATTTTCCGCGAACTTCTCGTTGAACTTGTTGGTGTTGTCCTGCACGACCTCGGGCATGAAGTTCCAGCCGCGGAAGACGAGCTGCTCGGACGTGTCGACGCCCTCGGCCGGCGGCGCCACCGGGGAGCCCTGCGCGGCGGCGCGGGTCAGCGAGAAGCGGTTGTGGCTGGCGCGCACGTGAGCGGCGGCGGCGTCACTGCGCAGGTAGTCGGCGATGACCGGGGTCATCACGCCGGCGGCGGCGGCCTTCTTGAAGAAGGCGCGGCGGTCGATCCGGCCTTTCATCAGGTCGTCGTAGTGCTTGTGGATCGGTGGCATCCCTTCGGCTCCTTTCGTCGGCTGCGGCCGGGCGCGTGCCCGGTCCGGACTACCCATGCACTCCGCCCGGCGGATTCCCGGTTCCTGACGCTGGTGTTCCGGGAACGATGCCGGCCCCGTGTTTCTTGCCATGCCTGTTGCAGCAGTCTGTCGCTGACGCTATCACAGGTATCCGGGCTGCGCAAGGCTTGCGGCCGCGGGTAGGGAATCAGGTCAGCTCCGCCCGGCGGCGAGATCGGCGACGACGCCCGCCGACCGGCCGAACAAACTCGAGGCGAGCGGCGGGCGTTCTTCGCCGATGGGGTCCCGGTTCTCGGGCAGGTCCGGCTGGGCGAGCGCGAGCTCTGGAGGGCGGTTGGCCAGCAGGTCGCGGCGGCAGGCGGCGCTGCCCCGGATGCGGTTGCGGCCGCCCGCCACCTACGGGGCGGGCGCGAGTCCGGTCGGCACGGTGAGCGTGGTGAACCAGAAGTGTTGCGCGGGGCGATGCGGAACACCGGTCTGGATGGGCGGCTCCCGGGCGCGTCGACGGGCATCGATGCCCGGGTTCGCGCGGGGTCAGGGCGCGGCGGGGGCAGGCCTCGCCAGCAGCAGCACGCTGCGCGGCGGGCAGGAGACGCGGCCGGCGGAGGCCGGGCCGCCCTCGGCGGCGGGGGAGAGCGTATCGAGCAGGACGGTCCAGGCAAGCGGGCCGGGGAGATCGAAGGACGCGGCGTTCTCGCCGGCGTTGAGCAGCAGGGCGAGCGTCTCGCCGGAGATGGGCCGGCCGTCCGGGCCGGGTTCGTCGAGCGCGTCGCCGTGCATGACGAGGCCGAGCGCGAAGCGGCCGGGGGCGTGCCAGTCCTCGTCGGTCATGAGGCCGCCGCCGCTGGTACGACGGCCATACCCCAGGGGGCCAGCCCGTGCTCGAGTGGCTGCGCGACGGCG
>JBJTKE010000112.1:0-3364 GCA_046096285.1 Chloroflexota bacterium | reverse complement strand
GATTTCACCTACGCGCCCGGCGAACAACCCCACCCGGAAACTGCCGGGCGCGTAGGTGAAATCGACCCGATGCGTCCCTGCCGGAACGGCGACGCCGCGAAAGGCGAGATCCACGGCATGGATCGGAGCGGGCTTGCCGTCGATCGTCGCCGACCAGCCGGGATAGTACAGGTCCGTCAGGATCAGCAGGGCGGGGTTGTCGGCACGTGTTTCGATCCCGACGTGGCTCGGGCCGTAGTCCACGATGGATGCGTCTCCGGGCGGCGCCTGGTCGGGGGCCGGCGTCGCGAGATGCGAGAGTTCAGCCGGATCACCCTCGACGACAGCGGTTTCGCGCATGTCGAGCGCCAGATCCCTCATCGAGGCGATGGCCTCGGCCTGCGAGGCAACGGGCTTCACATGCCCGACCAGGAAAGCGCGCGGGAAGGCGTCAGCGTTCTCGACGATCGTGACCGAGCCATCCTCGTAGACTGGGGCGTGTTGCGGCCCCGTGCGGCCCGGTTCGGCAAATGCCAGATTGGCCCAGCCGAGAGCGGTGAACACGCTGTCGCGGGAGGGTTTGGCCGAGAACCTGAGGGTAATCGTCTCTCCGGCGTAGGCGCCGAGATCGAGCCCGGTCTCAAACCAGGCGTTCTTTCCCGGATCGCCGCGGAACTTGAGGTCCTCATCGAACAGGATCTCCGACGTGTCGCCCCGCAGCGCGGTTACCGCCGTCCTCAGCAGCACCGGGGCGGCATCGCGGTCCCTCCCCGCGCCCGGAATCGCTCCGATGGCGAGGGTCAGGCGTGGCTGATCCTTCGGAACGGCGACGCGATACGAGAATGCTCCGGGACGCTCCTGTTGCAGGGCCGCGCGGGTGTCTCTCCCGATCGTCATCGGTGCGAGGTTCGCGCCCAGTTCATCCACCTTCGCCGTCGCAAGGCTGGAAAAAACCGAATCCACGGAAATCGTGGGGAACAGCAACCCTGCCAGTGCTGGCGGCGCCATGACATAGCGGACCCCGGTGAGGTCGAGCCACGTGTTTCCCGCGACCTCCGGCGGCTGCCCATCCGGCGTCTGCTCGAGGCCGGTGAACCTGTTGGTGGAACCGGGACTGATGAACTCCTGGATGTAGGTCAGGTAGCGGTCGGAGTAGAGAGCGTCGAGCGCCCGGATGTCCGGGATGCCGAACGCCGTTGCGGCATTCGGGAACAGGATGGCGCCAAGGCCAAGCACGCGCGCCGTCGCGGCATCCGGCTGGTCGGCGAGAAAGGCAATGTACGGTGGTTCCCGGAACGGTTCCTCCCGGTCCTGCCGGACGCCCTTGGGGGCGAGCACGAACAGCTCTCCGGCGACGAGCAGAACGCAGGCGATGGCTGGAGGAATGATCCGGGACCCGGGCCGGAACCGCACGATCCACCAGGTCGCGGCGCCGAAGACAAGCGCGGTCGCGACGGAGAACCACGGCAGCCAGGCGATGGCAGGATCGATCTCCGCGATGGCCCCCCAGTTGAGCGCGACCCCGAGGCCCGCGACGGCAAGCGTCACCAGGCCGGCAACGTTCGCCGCGCGCGGCGACTCGTCCCGCCGGGTTGTGGCGAGGTGATGAACGGCGATGGCCGCGAGCAGCGCGAGGCAGAAATTGACCACCGGTCCGAACCATTTCGGGATGTGGGTGATGCTCATTCCGGGCAGCCTGCCGAGCTCGTTGAGGCCCGGCAACCCGAAGGACTTGGCGAGTATCAGGAGAACCGCGATCGCGAGGAAGTACCCCAATCGCCGGTAGACGGTCCGCGGCGCCGACAGCACGCCCTAGATCGCCAGTAGGAAGACGGCGGAGCCGGAGAAGGTGCCGAGGTAGTGGAGGCCGTGCAGGATGTCGGCCTCGCTGGTGAGCGGTGGAAGGTAGGGAAGCCTGGAAAGGTAGGGCATGATCCAGAGCGAGAAGTCCTCGAGGCCCGCGAAATCCAGTCCGAAGATCGCCCGGCGACCGGTCATCGAGCCAGATTCCCCGACCAGCTCGAACAGCGGAATGAGCAGCGGCGCAGCCAGGCCGATTCCGGAGAGCCATGCCACCGCCAGCGAGGCGGCCTGCCGCCGCCACGAGTCCCGCGCGGCGGGCGATCCCGGCAGCCGGATCATCCCGATCCCGCCATAGGCGGCGGCGAGGAGAAGGACGGCGAGCGAGATCTCCGGCATCCCGACCAGGAGCTGGCCGGCGACCGCGACCGCGGTGATGAGGATTCCCGGCCTGAGCGAGCCACGGAGAATCAGTTCCTGCCCGAGCAGGATGACCGGCAGGACGAGATACGCCTCGATCCACATGTTGAGGTCGAACAGCAGGAAGTGGCCGCAGAACACGAACGCGAGCACGGCCATCGCCCGGGCGGCTGGCGCGAATCCGAGCAGGCGGGCGAGGAGATACATCGCGAGCGCCCCGAGCATGGTTCGCGCCAGCAGCAGGGCGTCCCACGTCAGGATCGAGTTGTCGATCAGCTTGAGCGCCTGAAAGGGGTTCAACTGGGCGGGAATCGCGTTCGCATGCAGGGGCGATCCAAACCCCTGGTTGGGGTTCCACAGGGGAAGCACGCCGTCGTGCGCCTGCCGCCGGATTTCGGGCGCCCAGGCGCCGTTCTGGAGGCGGGTGGCGGCGGGATCGAGGCGGATCACGTCGGGCCGGAATGGACCGGCGCCGTACGCGCCGTCCCATCCCATGACGCCAAGGCCCTGCAGCGGAAAAAAGGTGCGGCCGAGGAAGACCACCTCGTAGTTGAACAGGCAGGTAAGTCCGACGATGAGGGCGGCGACCAGCGCAGCCTCGCGCCACCATGGCCCGGTCTCGCGGGCTGGCGACGCAGTCGCTTCCACCCAGCCGCCGGGCGCCGCGGGCGCAGGACCATGCGGGTGGTCGCCGGGCCCGCCGATCATCGGCCGGGGGCCTCAGGGAGGTCGAGAGCGAACCCGGCCCCCAGGGCGTCGGAGCGGAACATGCGGACAGTTTCGAGCGAGTAGGCGTCGAGGTCCCTGCCGACGAGATCGAGTTTCCGGAGGATGTCATGCGTGGCCGTGATGATGTGGCAGCCGATGTCGTTTGCCTGGAAGACGTTCAGCAGTTCGCGCGGGCTGGCCCAGATCAGTTCCGCCAGGGGCGCCTGCCGCAGGAGGGCCACCGCCTCCGCCATGACCGGCACTGGGTCGCGGCCGGTGTCCGCGATGCGCCCCGCGAAGACCGAGATGCAACTCGGCGCCCCGCCGGCGACGGCATCCACGGCCCCACGCACCTGATCGAGGGTCAGGATCGCCGTGACGTTCACCTGCACCCCGTCGTGCGAGAGGCGGCGGACGAGCGGCAGCGTCGGGATTCCGGTTGTGGTCGTGATCGGGA
>JBJTKE010000111.1:0-2530 GCA_046096285.1 Chloroflexota bacterium | reverse complement strand
CCCCCCGGCGACGCTCACCGGCCTCACCCAGAGGAGTCCGCGGCCCAGCACGCCAGCCAGCCTGTGCGTCCACGGTGAGCCTCGAGTTCCGCCGTCGCAGGTGCGGCGCCGAGGGGACAACCCCGAGCCCGGCAGCGGGTGCTCCCGGGCTCGTGCCGATGCGTCAGCTGCCCTTGGTGATCAGCGTCGGCGCGGAGAACTCACCGGGCCACTCGGAGTCCGCGGAGGTCGCGGTCCATCCGGTGACGGCCGGGTTCACGAGGAAGTTGTTGGTCGGGTTGTAGAGGAACGGGCCGGGGATGGAGTCGACCAGCACCTGTCCCGCCTGCTCGTAGAACGCGATGCGCGCGACCGGGTCGACGGTGGTGTCGCCCTGCTTGACGAGCGCGTCGAGTTCCTCGTTGCAGTAGCTGACGCGCTGGGCAAAGGTGGCGGCGCAGGTCCAGAACACGCTCAGCCAGTTCTGCGGGTCCGGGTAGTCCTGGTACCAGCCGCCGGTGGACATCTGCGGGAAGGTCTTGGGGTCCTTCTTGAGTCCGGTCAGCGCCGTGCCCTCGGTCGGTTCGAGAATGATCTCGACCCCGAGCACGTCACGGTACTGGCCAGCCACCCACTCCATCCGCTCGGTGTTGGCCGGGTCGTCGCTGTTGTAGTAGAGCCGGATCTCCGGCAGGCCTTCGGGGCCGCCGTAGGAGGACGCGGCGAGGGCGGCTACCGCGGCCTCGGCGTCGAATCCGAACTGCTCGACCGTGATGTGGCCCGGGACGCCATCGGGAATCCAGGTCAGGGTCGGCGAGCAGTCGCCGTTGCGAATCTCGGCGCAGTAGGTCTCGCGGTCGAAGGCGTGGGAGAACGCCTCGCGCACCTTCTGGTCGGTGAACGGTTCCTGGGTGAGATTGAACTGGAGCCCGATCGTGCCGGCGAGCGGGTAGCTAACCAGCATGCTCGAAAGCTCGGGGTCGCCCTGCACTTCCAGGATCTGCGAGGGGTCGAGCGCGATGATGTCGAGGTCGCCGGCCCGGAAGGCTTCGAGCGCGACCGCCGACTCCTCAACGTACCGGTACTCGATGGCCTTCGCGGCCGGAAGGCCCGCGTAGTAGTTCTCGTTGCCCTCGAACCGGATCATCTGCTCGTCTTCGATCGCGGTGATCTTGAACGGGCCGTTGCCGACGTGCCCCTCGGCCTTCTTCCACCAGTTGTCGGGATCGGCCTCGGCGATCTCCTTCTTGACCGGGTAGAAGACCCAGGTCATGGCGATCGTGTGCATGTACGGCGCGGGCTGGGTCAGCGTCAGTTGCAACGTCTGGTCGTCGATGACCTTCGCGCCCATGGCCTCGACGGCCTTCGCGTAGTCGTCGTCGGTGAACTCCACCGGGTTTTCCGGGTCGTCGCCGCCGAGACCGGCCAGTTCCGCGCAGCCGGCAATCTCGAACAGGATCGACTGGTACTCGCCGGCCACCCGCGGCGAGCAGGTGCGCTCGACGGCGTAGCGGAAGTTCTCGGCCGTCAGCGGCGAGCCGTCGCTGAACTTGAGATCGGGCCGCAGCTTGAAGGTGAGCTGGGTCGCGTCCTCGTTGTACTCCCAGCTTTCGGCCGAGCCCGGAATCGTGGCGCCGGCCGGGTCGAGCTTCGTCAACCCTTCGTAGGCGAGGGTCAGGATGGAAATCTCGTTGGTGTAGGACGACTTCTGGGGGTCGAAGACATCCGGCCAGGTCTCGGCATTCATGCGGATCGTGCCGTCATCCTGGGCCGTTGCCGTTCCCACCACCATCGGCACGAACAGCGCCAGCACCGTCATCAACGACGCGACCCTGGCGAAACGCGCCCTGAGTCTCATATGCTCCCTCCTTCGACCATGAACGCACCGCCTCGGAGTGATGTCCGAAGTGGCATGAACGCTATCCGAACGGTGGTGGAGCGTCAATAGGCTGGCATCGTACGTGCGATGGCGGCAGGCTCAACCGCCGCCCAGCCGGCCCAGCAGGAACCCTGCGAGCGCCCCCGCCGCGATCAGCAGGGCCGAGTTCACCCGGTACCGGATGAGCAGTAAGGCTGCTCCTGCCGCCAGCAGCACGGTCGGAGCATCGATCAGCGCGTCCTTGCCCAGCGCGAAGGTGACGACGGCCATCAACGCCACGGCGGCGGCGTTGACCCCGTCGAGAAACCCCGACGCCAGCGGAAAATCCCTGATCCGCGCCACATGCCGGTGGGTGAGCGCGATGAACACGAACGCCGGCAGGAAGATGGCCACGGTGGCGATCGCCGCCCCGCTGACGCCACCGGCGAGATAGCCCACGAAGGTCGCGGTGGAAAACACCGGCCCGGGCGTGAACTGCCCGACCGCCACGGCATCGATCAACTGCTGCTCGGTGATCCAGCCGAGGCGATCGACGAAATCCTCCTGCAGGAAGGCGATCAGCACGTAGCCGGAGCCGTAGAGCGTGCCGCCGATCTTCAGGAACCGCCAGAACATGGTGAACGGGTTGTACGGCTCGGGCAAGGCCACCGCGGCGGCGGCGGCGGCCAACCC
>JBJTKE010000110.1:0-2489 GCA_046096285.1 Chloroflexota bacterium | reverse complement strand
CGAGGCGGGTGTCCATCGGGCGCGCCCCGGCATGGTCGGCGCGCCCGGTCAGTTCGACCCAGTACTCGCGGGGACCGGTGATCCCGGTCACGATGCCGACCGGGAAGCCGGCCATCTCCAGCAGCGGCCCCTGCTCGATGTGCAACTCGATGAAGCAGGCGATGTCCTCGCGGCGGGCCGCTCCGCAGCGCGCAGGGTCGAGCCCCGCCTCCCGCATGCCGTCGGCGATCGTGCCGCCGTCGAGCGCCGGAACCCGGCCGGGGTCGCCGGGAGCGATGCGCCCGATGATCGCCCGCGAGCCCCAGAAATCCGCCGATGGGTACCGGCTCCCCTCCTCCTCGCAGAGCGAGAGCAGTTCGACCGGGCGGCGCGGCGGACCGTGGCGTTCGAGCAGCGTCCGGATCGCCACGTACCCGGCGATCACGCCGAGCGCGCCGTCATACCGGCCGCCCGGGCACTGCGAGTCGATGTGGGACCCGGTCACCACCGCGCCGCCGCCTTCCGGCCCGTCGGCGCGGCACCAGACGTTCCCCACGGCGTCCATCCGGGCGTCCATGCCGGCATCGCGGCCCCACGCCATCACCAGCCGTTGCGCCGCGATCCACTCCGGCGAATAGGTCGTCCGCGAGACGCCCGTTTCCCCGGTCGCGCCGTGCTCCGCGAGCGCCAGAAGGCAGCGTTCCACGAGCGCCGGATCGACCGACACCACCGATCCCATCCCGAACCCCTCCTCCCCGGTGATCGCCGCCATCACCACCGAGCCTCATGACGATGCCGCGAGACAAAGCGCGGTCACCACAGATCTCCCTTGGCGCGCCAGCGGCCGCGCCTGCGACGGGCGACAGTTGGCGGGGCGGCGGGCCGGGGAATCCGCTCCATCGCCCGTCAGGACCGGATCGTTCCAGAAGGGAGACGGCTGCTCGCCCGGAGCCGCAGCCTCCCCTCGACCGGATCACTGCTCGGCGGCCGCAGCCACACCCGGATTGCTTCCTGCCGCACCCGGCGGCCGGTCCTGACCGGGACGAGGCAGGGCGTTCCCACGGTGTCCGGCGGCACGCCCGCCTGTCACCCCACGCGCGCGCCCGGAGCGCCGGCAACCCGCCCGGGACCGGGCACGTGAGCGATCCGGGCGGCGCAGGGCACAGGGAGCACCCCCCTGATGCCCGGACGGTTCCGGATTCCGGTCCGTGCCAGCCCCGAGCCTCCTCCCCAACCCCTCTCTCATGCCCGGACAGTTTCGAAATCGGCCGGTCCCGACTGCAGGCGATTCTCGCCCGTCATGCGCGGGATCGCCATTGCTCGCCGTCGCCGCGACGAACCGCCCCGCCCCCGCTGTGGCGGGGGCGAGGTTGGGGAGGTGGCACCTAGCCCGGCCGGACTGGCGGTGCAAACCTGTCCCGGTATGAGCCGGGGATCCCGGGATGCCGGGCGGAACCGGAGGCCCGCAGCACGACGGCCAACCTCGGGCGGGCCGGGTGGCTGGCGCTCCGGCGTGCGCGGGGACTCCACGCCGGCGGACTCCCGGAGCCAGGGGGGATCGCCCGACTTGACAACTGGCCCTCGGCATCCTATTGTCTACTGAGTTGGTAGACAAAATGCTGTCCAGGACGGTTCAATCAAGGAGCGCTCCCCATGTCCGCCCCATCCGCCTCTGCTGCCGGGTACGCCAATCCCTCCGCTCTCGTCGAGTCCGCCTGGCTGGCGGATCACCTCAACGATCCCGCCGTCGCGATCGTCGAGGTCGATGTGGACACCGCCGCCTACGGCGCCGGCCACATTCCCGGCGCCATCGGCTGGAACTGGCAGACCGATCTCCAGCAGCAACCGACCCGCGATCTGCCCTCCAGGACCCAGTGGGAGGCGCTGCTTTCCCGGTCCGGCATCGCCCCGCGCACGCGCGTCATCCTCTACGGCGACAACCACAACTGGTTCGCCGCCTACGCCTACTGGCTCTTCCGGCTGTACGGCCACCGCGAGGTTCATCTGCTCAACGGCGGCCGCGCTCGCTGGATCGACGAGGGCCGGCCCGTGACCGTCGAGCAGCCGCGGCGCCAGCCCACCGCCTACGCCGCCCAGGACCCCGACTGGCGCATTCGCGCCCTTCGCGACGACGTTCGCGCCGCGCTTGGCGGGCCCCCGGTCCTGATCGACGTCCGCTCTCCCGCCGAGTTCTCCGGCGAACTGCTGGCCCCGGCGCATCTCCCGCAGGAGGGCGCCCAGCGCGGCGGCCACATCGCCGGGGCGCAGAACGTTCCCTGGTCCCCCGCCGTCGGCGAGGATGGCCGGTTCAAGCCGGCCGCCGACCTCCAGGCCATCTACGGCGCGAAAGGCATCGCCACCGACCGGCCAGCCATCACCTACGGCCGGATCGGCGAGCGCTCCGCCCACACCTGGTTCGTCCTGACCGAACTGCTGGGCGTCCCCGACGTCCGCAACTACGATGGCAGCTGGACCGAATGGGGCTCCCTGATCGGCGCGCCGATCGAGAC
>JBJTKE010000109.1:0-10946 GCA_046096285.1 Chloroflexota bacterium | reverse complement strand
GAGCGCGCCAGCCTCGGCGGCGTCGCTCCCGGCCCGGCGCAGGAAGAGCGCGACCGCCGGGTTGGCGGCGAGCGCTGCGAGGCCCTGGCGGCGGGTGGCGGCGGCATCGAGCGCGCGGAGCGCGGAGTCGAAGCGGCGGTGGTCCATGAGCGGGCATCCCCCGGGGTGAACGACGGCCAGCCTGTCCTCGCAGGACGTGGATGCTCACACGGTGCCCGAGACCGTTCCGGTTGTCCATGACATTCCACCCACCGGAATATTCGACGGACGCCGCAACCTGGGGTGGGAGCGGCGGCGATGCCCTTGCCCTACACTGCCGGGGTCATGGAGCGTCAGGCCGCCGCCGCTGTTGATCCGGACCTGCCATTCGCGGATCTGCTCCGCGAATACCGGCATGGGGCCGGGCTGACCCAGGAGGAACTGGCCGCGTCGGCGGGGGTCTCCACCCGCACGGTGAGCGATCTCGAGCGCGGGTTGCGGCGCGCCCCGCAGGAGGGTTCCGGGGAACTGCTCGCGGCCGCGCTGGGCCTCTGCCCCGGGGAGCGGGAGCGGTTCTTCGCCGCGATCCGGCGGCAGCGGCTGCACCGGCGGCCGCCCGCCATCGCGCGGGCGCGGATCCCGGCCGGGGCCGGCCCGATCCTTGGCCGGGCGGCGGAACTGGCCGAGGTCGAGCGCAGGCTGGCCGCCGGGGCGCGGGTGGTGACGCTCGCCGGGGCGGGCGGCGTGGGCACGACGACCATCGCCCGCGAGGCCGCCCGCCGCCGGCAGGAGGCAGGCGGCCTTGTCATCTGGACGCCGCTGGAGGCGGTCGCGGAGCCGGCAGAGGTGCTGGCCGCGGTGGCCCGGTCGGCCGGGATTCCGGAGCGGCCCGGGGTTCCCGCCGCCCAGCGCATCGGCGACGCCATTGGCCGGCGCCCCGCGCTGCTGGCGCTGGACAACCTCGAGCACCTGCTGGAGGCCGCCCCGGAGATCGCCGCGCTGCTGGAGGCGGCCCCGGGGCTGTCGGTGATCGCCACCTCGCGGGAGACGATCCGCATCGCCGGCGAGGAGGTGCTGCCGGTCGATCCCCTGCCCCTGCCGCCGCCCGCCGCCGCCGGTCCGGCCGCGCTCGCCGCCAACCCGGCGGTCGCGCTCTTCCTGCGCCGGGCCGGGAGCGACGCCGCCGAGGCTGGCGCGCTCGACGCGGCGGTCCGCATCGTGACGTTGATGGACGGCCTGCCGCTGGCGATCGAACTCGCCGCCGCGCAAACCGGGACGGTGCCGCTGGCCAGCCTGCCGGCGCTGCTGGAGACCAGCGGCATCGATGCGCTGGCGCTCGGCCGCCGCGACGGGCCATCCCGGTTCGCCAGCATGGAGGCGGCGCTGGCGTGGAGCGAAAGCCGGCTGCCCGGCGAGGCGGCGCGGCTGCTGCGGCTGCTTGGCGTGTTTCGCGGCGGGTTCACGCCCGAGGCGGTGGCGGGCGTGGCCGCCGCCGCCGGGATGGCCGGGCTGGAGCGCGGGCTGCTGCCGCTGGCGAGCGCGCAACTGATCCGGCAGGCGGAGGGCGCCCGGGGCCGTTTCCGGATGCTGGAGCCGGTGCGGATGTTCGCCGGGGCCCGCCTGCGCGCCGCCGGAGAGGAGGAGCGGGTGCGGCTCGCCCACGCGGCGTGGACCATCGACTGGGCGCGGCGGCACGGGGCGTCGATCGGCGGGTCCAGCCCGCTGGCGGCGCTGGATGCCGTGGAGGCCGATCTGGCCAATCTGCGGGCCGCGCTGGCCGCGCCGCAGGACGACCTGTCGGCGGCGCTGGAGGCGATCACCCTGCTCCGGCCGTTCTGGGAGTATCGCGGCTATCAGCGGGAGGTGGTGGCGGCGCTGGAATCGCTGGTCGGCCGGGCCGAGGGAACCGCCGCCGCGGCCAGCCCGTGGTTCCTGTGGGGGGTGTTCTGGGTCGCCCGGTTCGCGCCGGCCATCGGCGAGTTCGGCATGGCGCGGGCGTGGAGCGAGCGGTTCGAGCGGCTCGCCGCCCGGTCGGAGACGCCGGAGGTGGCGGCGTTCGCGCTCGGCCTGCGCTGGCGGAACCGCAGCCTCGGCGAGGACGACCGGCGGCTGCGGGCGGCGCTCGCCGCCATGCGGCGCGAGGGGGCCGATGACCATGCCTGGGGCATCGAGGCCCTGCTCGGCCGCACGCTGCTGGCCCGGGGCGACCACGCCGGGGCGATTCCCTGCCTGCGGGATGCCCTCGCCTCCGTGCGCCGCTCCGGCGCGCTGATCAACCAGCCGGAGGTGCAGGGGTTGCTGGGGCTCGCGCTGCTGGAGCATGGCGACGCCGCGGCCGCCCTGCCGCTCGTGGACGAGGCGCTGGAGATCGCGGCAGAACTCGGGCTGATCGCGCCGGCGATGCCCGCCCTGCTGGCGCGGCTGGCGCTCGCGGTGGAGGCGGCGGCGGCGGGCGGCGGCCTCGCGCACGAGGCGCGGGCCGCCCGGCTGCTCGGGGCGGCCGAGTCGCTGCTGGAGCGACTCGACGCCGCCGGGGACCGGTGGTGGGCGAGCCGCATCGCCGCCGCCCGGGAGCAGCTGTCGCGCGGGATGGATGCGGCGGCGCTCGAGGCGCTCGCGGACGATGGCCGCGACCTGTCGTTGCGGGATGCCGCGGCGCTGGCCGTCGCGCCCGACGCGCCCGGCGGTCCAGGCGCGCGCCGGCCCTGAACGCCCGGGTCCGGCGACGGCCCGGGGCGGTCGCGTGCGCCGCTCCCGCACCGGCGCGCCCGGCCCCAACCTGCTAGATGGCGTCGTAGTTGCAGTTGGGCACGTCCGCCGTGCTGTTGCCGAGGGTGAACGAGCAGTCGAGTGGGGTGTTGTTGGTGTAGGTGGCAGCCTGGACGCGGCTGAAATCGACCTGACCCTTCTGGTTGCAACGGATCGCGATCGCGCCGCCGCAGGTTTGACAGGGCGAACCGTCGTTCTCGACCTTGTTGCGGATGAATTTCACGTCGGGGCCGATCACCGAGAGCGACGCCACGGGCTTCTTCGTATCCACATCGACCGCGATGCGGACGGCCCCGCCCTTGGTCGAGGATGCGGTCGTGTTGCTGCGAATTGTCGTCGTGCCCTTGAGGGTGATGTGCGCGCCCCGCCCGGCGTCGATCGCGGCGCCCGCGGAGCGCCTATTGTCCCAGACCTCCGTGTCGTTGAGGGTCAGCGTGAGGGAGCCGTCCGATGGCTCGAGCACGAACGCGCCGTCGATGAATCCGGCCACCGGGCTGGACGCCACGGTTGCGGACAGGGATGCGCCCGCCGCGGCCGCGGCCATGATGAGCGCGGTTTTCGAGTAGTTGGGTGCGCCGAGAAAGCGGGAGCGGAAGCCGGAGAAGGAGGCGTTTGCCCCGGTCAGGTACACCCCGTTGCGATTGTCCTGGATGTTGGCGTCGGTCATCGAGAGGCTGCCGCCGATGACCTGGGCGCCATACCGGCCAAACTCGAACAGGTCGGCCCGCGTTGCCGTAACCGTGGTCCCGGCCCCGTCGACGATCAGGCCATCCCGGGAATTCCGCTGCTTGTTTCCAACAATCACCAGGTTGTCGATCGTGACGGAGGCGCCCCCGGAAACCTTCACGACGTAGCCGGGAGCCGAATCCTCCTCTTCCAGATTGACGGTGTACCGCGTTCCGCCGAGCGCCGCGCATCCCTGAAGCGTCAGGTTCCAGGCAACACTGGCCGAGGTCGGATAGGTTCCCGGCCCGATGGTGATGACATCGTTCGCGCGGGAAGCGGCGATCGCGGCATCGACGCTGGTGTAGACGCAGCCGCTGGCGCAGACGGTGCAGATTCCTGGCACCGGGGTATTGGTCGGCGTTGGCGACGGAGTAAGCGTGCCGGTGGGGGTCGCGGTGGGAGGTACGGTCGCGGTCGCGGTCGGCGTCGCGGACGGGGTTTTTGTCGGCCGCGGCGTGGTGGTGGGGGTTTTCCGTCCCGGCGTGGCGGTGGGGGTTTTCGTTGGCCGCGGGGTGGTGGTCGGGTTCGGGCCGGTGTTCGAGCAGACGCCGTTGTTGCAGGCGTGCCCGGCGCAGCAGGATTGCGAGGACTTGCACGTCTGGCCAGCGGAAAGGCAGCGGCACCGCCGGATGACGGTGTCGCAGAAGTTGGTGCAGCATTCCTTGTTGGTGGCGCAGCGGTTCTGCTTTCCGGAGCCGTCGCCGCAAGGGCCGGCGGGTTCGGCGCCGCGCCTGCCGCGCACATAGTCCGAAAGCGCGACGAAGCCGAATCCGCTGGCGATGGCCGCGGCGATGCTTGCGCGGCGCGTGGCCGGCGAGCCGAGGACACGGGCGATCCGGTCGAAACGGTCCTGATCCATAAGGCGGGCCTTCCTGCGATCGCGGACGTGCGACCGGCGCATGCTCTGGCGAACTGCCGTCAGGCAGTCCCGGACTACCCGCAACATTAGGTCCGCGGCGGCTGGAACTCCATGACATTCCACCCACCGGAATATTCTGTCATTGCCAGCATGGGGGGACGCGGGGCACGTGGGGCACGCGGCGCATCTCGACGATGTTCGGGACGGCGAACGGCCCGCCCGGGCGCCAACGCGAAGCGGCCGGCGCTCCGCGTCGATGCGCTGGCCGGCGGGGCGTGGCCGTTCCGGTGCGTCCCCGCAGCGGGGTGAAGCGTGGAGAACAACCTCACGCCGGGAACCATGGACCCCGGGGATTTTCCCGGCGCGGCGCGGATAATGCTTCCGCCCGCGGCGCCGGGCCGGGGGCCGCGGACGAGGCGACGTGGGAACCTACCCCCGGAAGGTGTCGGCCCAGCGCAGGGTGCGCCGCTCCAGCCGGGCGAGCAGCCAGTCGGTGGTCTTGCCGATCAGCGCCAGCAGCACGATGCTGAGGACGATGATGTCGGCCCGGCCGGTGTTCTGGGCGTCGATCAGCAGGAAGCCGAGGCCGCGCGACGCGCCGATCAGTTCCGCCGCCACGAGGAAGAGCCACGACTGGGCGAGCCCCAGCCGCAGCCCGGTGAAGAGCGAGGGGAGCGCGGCGGGCAGCATCACCTCGCGGGCGAGCGACGGGCCGGAGAGGCCGTAGGCGCGGCCGACCTCGATCAGCTTGCGGTCGATCCCCCGGATGCCTGCCACCAGCGCGGTAACGATCGGGAAGAACGCGCCGATGCCGATCAGGGTCAGCTTCGGCCCCTCGCCGATGCCCAGCCACAGCACCAGCAGCGGCACCCACGCCAGCGACGGGACCGCCCGGATCGCCTGCAACGTGGGGGCGACGAGCGACTCGACGGTGCGCGACGCGCCGACCGCAAGGCCGACGAGGATGGCCGCGGCCGCGCCGAAGCCGAAGCCGATGGCAACCCGCTTCAGGCTGGCGGCGATGTTCGGCCAGAGCGCGCCGTAGTCCGCCAGTTCGCGGAAGGCGGCGACCACGTCGAGGGGGGCGGGCAACTGGCTGCGGCTGTAGACCCCGAGGTTGACCGCGATCTGCCACACGGCCAGCAGGAGCAGCGGCAACGCCAGCGCGGCGAGGCCCCGTGGCAGGCGGCCGCGCTCTGGCCGCCACGGCGGCAGGGATGGGCCGGCGGCGGTTCGGTCGAGCCGGATGGCCGGGTCCTGTGAGGTCATGGCGTCGCTCCGGTCAGGTGGCGCGGCGGAAGGCGCGCGGCTGGGCGGGGGGCGTGGCCGCCGGGGCGGCGGCGAGCACGGCCTCGATGTACTGCGGGGCGAAGAGGGTGTCGAGGGAGGCCTGCACGTCCGTGTCGGGCTTGACCTGCGCCTCGTCGACGAAGATCGGGATGATCGCCGCGAGGGTGCTCGCGAGGGCCTCGCCGGGGACCGGGTCGATGTCGATCGCGGTGCGCTCGGTGAGCACCTTCGTGGCCACATCGATCGGCAGTTTCGACTCGTCGGAGAGGACCTGCGCCGCGCCGTCGGGGTTGGCGAGAATCCACTGCCGGGCCTGCTCGTAGGCGGTGAGGACGGTCTCGGTCACCGCCGGATACTGGGTGATGAACGCCTCGCGGCCGTTGAGCACACCGTAGGTCGGGAACTCGGGGTTGCGGTAGATCAGTTTCGAACCGGCCTCCAGTTCGCTGGCGGCCATCAACGGGTCGAGGCCGGCCCAGGCGTCGACGTCGCCGCGCTCGAGGGCGGTGCGGCCGTCGGCATGCTGGAGGACGACGACCTCGACGTCGGCGCCGGACAACCCGGCCTCGTTCAGCGAGCGGAGCAGGAAGAAGTAGGGATCGGTGCCCTTGGTGGCGGCGATCTTCTTCCCCTTGAGGCTGGCGACGTCGGCGATCTCCGACTCCTTGCCGACGACGATGGCGGCCCATTCGGGCTGGGTGTAGACGTAGACGATCTGCTGCGGGGAGCCGTTGGCGCGGGCCAGCAGGGCGGCCGCGCCGGCGGTGCTGCCGAAGTCGATGGCCTCGGAGCGCAGGAACTCGTTGGCCTTGTTGCTGCCGGCGCTGAGGACCCACTCGACGCCGATGCCGTCGGCGGCGAGGGCCTCCTCCAGCCAGCCCTCCTTGCGCAGGACGAGGCTGAGCGGGTTGTAGTAGGCGTAGTCGAGCCGGACCTTCTCCGGCTTGTCCTGGGCGGCGGCGCGGCGGGCCGGCGCGGCCACCAGCCCGGAGGCGGCGACCGGCAGGGCGGCGGCAGCGGCGAACAGGGTGCGGCGCGAGATCGTGACCGTGGACGTGGACGTGGACGTGGACATGGGATTGGTTCCTCCGTGATCGCTGGTCGCTTCTTCCATAGAAAGGCGGAAGGAGCAATGGCTGGGGTCGTGAGGGGGCGGTCGCCTGCGGCCGGGCCGCGTCCGGGGCGCTGCAGTCGCCACGGGCGCGGGGCGCAGGGCGGGAGGCCGGCCCCGTCAGGCGAACGCGGCCTCCGGGCGTTGGTCGTGATGGCGGGCGTGGTCGTGGTGGTCGTGGTGGTCGTGGTGGTTGGCGCGGCCCGCGCCGATGCCGAACTGGTGCAGGATGTCGGCGCGGAGGGCGTCGAGGGCGCCCTCGTCGCTCCACTCGCCGACGCGGTGGACGGCGCGGACGGAGGCGGGGCTGCCGCCGAGGATGACGATGACGTCGGCCATGCGGATCGCCTCGTCCACGTCGTGGGTGACCATGATAACGGTGGGCGGGTCGTCGCCGCAGGCCTCGACGAGGAGGTCCTGCATGCGGAGGCGGGTGAGGGCGTCGAGCGAGGCGAAGGGCTCGTCCATCAGCAGGACGCCGGGAGCGCCGGCCAGGGCGCGGGCGAGGGCGGCGCGCTGGGCCATGCCGCCGGAGAGTTGGTGGGGCCAGGCGTTGCCGTAGCCAGCCAGACCGACGCGTTCGAGCGCCTGCGCCGGGGTGAAGGTCCCGGATGCCCGGCGGGCGCCCAGTTCGACGTTGGCGGCGACCGTGCGCCACGGCAGCAGGCGCGGCTCCTGGAAGACGATGGAGCAGCGGGGATCGATGCCGGCGACCGGCCTGCCGCCGATGGCGATGCTGCCGGCGGTCGGCTGGTCGAGCCCGGCGACGAGGCGCAGCAGGGTGCTCTTGCCGCAGCCGCTTGCGCCCAGCAGGGCGACGAACTCGCCGGCGGGGATGGCGAGGTCGACACCCGCCAGCACCGGCGCTGCGCCGCCCGCGAACCCTTTTGCGACATTGACGATGGAAACCGATTCCGCCATCCCGGACCCGTCCCGTGCGGCGTTCGCCAAACAGCGGGCGGCGGCTGACCGAACTCGCAGGACCGCCGGGGGAGGAGGGGGAACCCGCACCCGGCGATACCGTTCAATCAGCCGCCGCCCGCTGCTTCCCTCCCGCCCTGTCGATAACGAAGAGGGCGGATCGGACAGCCGGCGCCACGCCGGACGTCACCGCGCCTCATCTGCCAGCACCGCTGTCGGAATTGGCACCTTCCCGTTGGCGGGTGGTTGCCGGGGCTTCATCGGGCCGTTCCCTCTGCCCCTCTGGATGAGTGTGGTGGAGATTCAGTTGTTGGCGGGATAGTAGACAACTGGATCAAAATTGTCAAGATGGGGCGGGCGGCGCTGCCCGCCGATCGGGCGGTGAGGCGGCGGTTCAGCGCTGGCGGGTGGGGTCCTGCCGGATGGAGCGGGCCGGGCCGCGGCGGGCGGGCGCGGCGGGGGCAGGCGCGCCGAGCAGGTAGAAGCAGCGCAACTGCCGGAGTTTCCAGACGAGCGGTTCGGGGATGCGGCGGCCGGGAGCGATGCCGGCCCCCTGCAGCAGGGCGCGGCCACGCCCGTCGATCTGCACGGTGACGGCCTGGCCGACGTCGTCGTTGCCGATGCGGTGATAGATGTAGCACCCGCCCGCGAGGTTGGCGTGGAGGGTGGGCGCCCCGGTCACCCAGGCGTTGGGCGCGTCGTCGCGGCTGGCGGTCGGCGCAGCGGATGGCGCCTGCGCCGGAGTTGCCGTAGCCGTGGCGGGCTCGCGTGCGCCGCCGGGAGGCGGCATGGCGGTGCGCTGGCGGCGGTGGATCATGCGGCGATCTCCCTGGGGTCCGGATTCCCGCGGCGGGCGCCCCACGCGCCAGGCGCCATGCGCCACACGCCACACGCCACACGTCTCGTGCGCGGACCCGAATGAACGAACGATGGAGGGGGGCGCGTGGTTCCCGCGTGGTTGCCCGCCATCCGCCGCCATGCAACCCGCGTGCCCCGCCCGGCGGCCGGGGGGAATCGGGAAACCGTACCGGGGTCCGGCGCGTCCTGGTTGACACGGGCGGCGGCGCTGTGGGACAACAGCCGTGGTGTACGTCCATCAGGCCCGCCCACTCGCCGGGCGGCCCGGAGGTCAACCGCACCGAGCGGCCGATACGTCACCGGCCGGCCTGGCGCCCCGCGGCTGTGAGGAGCCGACGCCAGACCGCCCGGACTCGCGGAAGGGATCGGAAGTGCCGGCAATGCGGCGAACCAGATTCGCATCCTTCGTGTTCGCGCTCGCCGTGGGGATCACCTCGTTCGGCGCGGCGCTGGTGGCGGGCCCCGCGCCCGCGGCGGCCGACCTGCTGGCCGAGCCGGTGGCGATCTTCGCCGGGCCGGGCTACACCTACCCGAGCGTGGCGGGCGCCGGCCGCGGCGACTGGCTGACCGTCGACGGCCCGGCCGTGGACGGATGGGTGCCGGTCACCTACTACGGCATCTCGGGATGGATCGAGGCGACGTCGCTGGAGCCGGGCACCCAGGGGGTTCCCGCCCCGCCGGGCTACTACGACTTCCTGAACGAGGACGAGGCCGAATCCGGCGATGGCGGCGGCGGCGGCGGCGGCGACAATGCCCAGGATGGCACCGTCTCCGGCGGCGACACCGCCAGTTCCGGCGACGAGAGCGCGGCGGCGGGGTCTGGCGGTCCGGAGACCGTCTCCGAGGCCCCGGCCACCAGCGATCCGAGCCAGGTGGAATCCAGCGCGGCCGGGCAGGACGGCGAGAGCCGCAACGCCCAGGGCGAGCGGCGGAACCGCGACGAGTCGGGGGCGGGGTCCGGCGGCAGCGCCGATTCGGGCGCCTCGGCCGGGGCCTCGGGCAGCAGCCCGGTCTCGGAGCCGGCCGGCGGGTACGACCTGGCCCCGCCGGAGGGACAGTCCACGGTGGCGGGCGGCGCGAGCGAGTACACCGAGGCGCAGTTGCTCGGCTACATCTACGAGGCGGCCGACGCCTACGGGCAGGACCGGGCCTCGATGGAGCGGGTGGCGCGCTGCGAATCGGGCCTGAACCCCTACGCGATCGACCCCGAGGGGCTCTACTTCGGCCTGTTCCAGTTCGTGCCGGAGACCTTCGCCCAGACGCCCTACGCCGACTACGACATCTTCGACCCGTGGGCCAACAGCATGGCCGCCGGGTGGATGTGGGAGCAGGGCCGCAGGAACGAGTGGGTCTGCCAGTAGGTCACCACGCGCAACCCGGAAATCCGGCGCCCTGAAACGCGGAGCATCCCGGGCCACTCGGCCCGGGATGCGCGTTGTGCGTTGTGCGTCGTTCGTTGTGCGTCGCGGGGTGCAGCGGTCAGCGCGGCCGGACCGGCGCCGTGTCGCACCGGATGAGAAAGCTCGCGGTCCGCTTCAGATGCTCCATCACCGGCGCGAGGATCGGCTGGCCGGGCTGAATCCTGGCGGCCCGGATGATGCCCGCGCCGATGTCGCTGATGTGCACCACCCTGACTTCCCGGGAAAACCTCGGCCCGACCGGAACCCTGATGTAGTAGTTTCCATCCCTGCTGATGCAGAGTTTGGGGCGTCCCTGGATCCAGTCTCCCGAGGTGGGGCAGCGTTGCCCGGCATCGCGCCGCACTTCGCGGCCGGAGCGGTCGATCGTCCGGATTCTCGGGGCGTTGTCGGTCACCCACCTTGGCAGGAACGAAATCCAGCCGGATTCGTCCGTGACCTGGGACCGCTCGGGAACAGGACGTTTCCTCGCCATGCCTCGCCTCCCGTACCGCATTCGGCTCCGATGGTGGCGCACGGCCCCGGTTGGCCTGTGGCCTCATGGAGCCTCGCCTGTAACGCTGGTGTTACCGGCAAGGTTCCCGCCGCGTCGGTCCGGGCAGGACGCCGGCGCCGCGCGAAACGGCGGGGGGCGGTCCACGCGTGGAGAGGGCGATGCCGCCGCCGCCGGTCATGGCGCGGCGGCCGCCGGTTGCCGTTCGTCCGTGCCGGGAGGCCGTTCATGCGCCGTGCCGTGTTCGCGGGGAGGCTGCCTTCACTCTCGTTGCTGTCGTTGCTGTCGTTGCTGTCGTTGCTCCTGGTCCTCGGCGGCGGGGCGGTGGCGGCGGGCGCCGAGCGCTCGCCTGCCGCGTCCTGGCTGGAGGACCCGTCGATCTCGTGGAACGCGCCGGGCGCGGAGATCCCGCCGCCGCCGGAGGGGAGGGCCGCGCCCGCCGCCTGCGCCGCCTTCTTCCGCCCGGCGGAGACGGAGGCGGACCGGCAGGTGGAGGGGGCCGGATGGCGCCTGGTGATGGGC
>JBJTKE010000108.1:0-3794 GCA_046096285.1 Chloroflexota bacterium | reverse complement strand
GCGGGGTCGAGCGCGAGGATGTCCAGGGCGGTTTGCCCGAGCGCGGCGACGACGCAGCGCGAGGGCGGGAGCCCGAGGGTGTTCCCGGCGGCGGCGAGCAACCCGGCGAGGCTCCAGGCTCGGGCGGGGTCGTCGGACATGCCGCAGCCGGGAAGATCGAGCGCGAGGGAGGCGAAGCCGGTGGCGCCGGACACCGCGGCGGGGAGGTCCCGCCAGGCGTCGAGGTCGTCGCCAGGGGCGTGGAGGAACAGCACCGCGCGGCCAGACGCGGGCCAGAGCAGGCCCCGGACCACGCCGACGCCGTCGAGATCGAGTTCGACGGCGTCGGGCAGGCGGGGAGCCTCGGCGGCGGGATCCGGGGGGGTCATCCGCCGGAGGAGGTCTTGTACTTCCTGGCCCAGTCGACGCCCTGCCAGGTGGTCATGGTGATGGGTCGGATGAAGAAGAGCCAGCGCGGCTCCTGGAGGGTGGGAACGAGGTAATCGGGGCCGTGGGGGCCGAGGTAGCGGTAGGACATGTCGTTGGCGAGGTCGACCCACTTGCCGCCGACGTTGGGCCGCTCGAGCAGTTCGGCGCGGCCCTGCAGGTTCACCTTGCGGTAGGGGGCCTCGTGCTCGTCGATGGAGAGGGAGACGCGGTCGTCTTTCGCCATGTACTCCGCCCAGGCGGAGCGTTGCCGGGGGATGATGTAGAAGCCGCCATCGGCGTACTGGTACCAGGTGGGCACGACGTAGGGCCAGCCTTCGTCGTTGAGGACGGCAAGCCGGGCCACCCAGCCGTGCTCCAGGAAGTCGGCGACCTCCTGCTCATCCATGCGGCCGACCTTGCCGCGCCAGGACTCCCCGGAACCCGCTTCCTGTTCGCTCATCGTTGGCTCCCCGCCGCGCATCGCGGCCCTGCCGTTCGGCAACCCGCCGGTCCGCATCGTAGGGGGGATTCGCCTAGACTGTCAACGATGCCGCCGGGCTCGGCGGCGCGGGTTCGAGCGGAGGGTGTGCCGGTGCGCCTGACTTCGGAGGTCTATGTCGTCGGGGGCGGCGCGAACATCGCGTTCGGCCTCTCTGACGATCCCGATTGCCACATCTACCTTGTCGATTGCGGGGGCGAACTGGCGCTGATCGACTGCGGCATGGCGGACGGCAACTCGCTGGCCCGGATCACCGAGAACATCGTGCGGGAGGGCCTGGATCCGAGCCGCCTGCGGACGATGATCGGGACGCACTACCACATGGATCATGTCGGCGGGGCGGCGCGGTTCCGGGAGCGGTTCGGGCTGCAGGTGTGGATGCCTGCCGAGGCCGCGCCGGTGCTGCGGACGGGAGACGAGCGCGCGGTGGCGCTCGACGTGGCGAAGGCCGCCGGGTTCTACGCGCAGGACTACCGGTTCGAGCCGTGCGAGGTGGACCGGGAACTCGGGGAGTTCGAGCGCTTCCGGGTTGGCGGGGTGGAGTTCGAGGCGATTCCGACCCCGGGCCATTGCAACGGGCACTACTCCTACCTGATGCACGGGCGCGACCGGCGCTACCTGTTCGCGGGAGACGCCGTGTTCAGCGGCGGCCGGGTGGTGTGGCAGAACATCCACGACTGCTCGGTGCCGAAGACGGTGGCGAGCCTCCGGTTGCTCCACACCCTCGAGTTCGACGCGTTGCTGCCGGGGCACGCGCAGGTGGTGCTGGACGGCGGCAAGCGGCACGTGGAACTCGCGGTTGAGCAGTGCAACAAGTTGGCTGCGCCGAAGAACCTCATTGGCTGAAAGGGGAAACCTCGGAGCCACGGCCACGGCCACGGGAGAGAACCGGAACCGGTCCCGGGCAGCGGTGGATCGCCGGCTGGGCGTCGCCCGTAATCCGCGGTTCGGGGTCAGCGGTTGCGGAGCCGGGGGTCGAGGATGTCGCGAAGGCCATCGCCAAGCAGGTTGAGCGCCAGCACGATGAGGAGGATGGCGACCCCGGGAATGGTGGTCACCCAGTGGTTCTGCAGCATGTAGTTGCGGCCCTCGGCGATCATGACCCCGAGGCTTGGCAGGGGGCTCTGGGCGCCGAGGCCGATGAAGGAGAGGCCGGCCTCGACGATGATGGCCAGCGCGACATAGTAGGAGCCCATGACCAGCGCGGGGGCGATGGCGTTGGGGAGGATGTGGCGGACCAGGATTCGCGAGTCGGGGACGCCGGAGGCGCGGGCGGCCTGCACGTATTCGGCTTCGCGCAGGGAGAGCACCTCGCCGCGCATGATGCGGGCGAACCCGGCCCAGTTGACGAAGCCGATGGCGAGGACGACGGCAAGCAGGCCGCGCCCGAGCGAACCGGAGAGGATCACGGCGATGAGCACCAACGGGAAGCCCCAGGTAATCTCGATGACGCCGCTGATCACGGTGTCGACCGGGCCGCGGTAGTAGCCCGCGACCGACCCGGCGACCGTGCCGATCAGCATCGAGACGAGGGTGACGCCGAACCCGATCACGAGCGAAATGCGGACGCCGAGGACCAACCGGGAGAACATGTCACGACCGACCTGATCGGTGCCGAGCAGGTGGCTGGGGCTGAAGGGGGGCAGGTTGGCGTGGAGAAGGTCCTGTTTCGCGTAATCGTATGGGGTCAGCCACGGGCCGGCGATGCCGATGACGAGATAGATCGCGGCGACGATCGCGCCGGCGAGCGCGAGCTTGTTGGCGGACAGCCTGGCCCAGGCGGCGCGCGCCGGGCCGCGGCCGCGGCCGGCGCCCGCGGGGGTAACAAACGGGGCGGGAGGGGCGTCGGGCCTCAGGAGTACCGGATGCGCGGATCGACCAGCCCGTAGGCGAGGTCGGCGAGGAAGTTGGCAAAGATGACCACCGAGACAAGCAGCAGCGAGAAGAACTGCGCGACGGGGTAGTCACGCCGGATGATCGAGTCGACGAGGAGATAGCCGACGCCGGGCCACTGGAAGATGGTTTCGACGATCAGGGCGTATCCGATCAGCCAGCCGAGGCGCAGGCCGGACAGGGAGATGACCGGGATGAGGGCGTTGCGGAACGCGCGGCTGCCGACGATGGCCCGCTCCCGGAGGCCCTTGGCGCGATGGGTGCGGACATAGTCCTGGCCGAGTTGCTCGAGCATGGAGGAGCGCATCATGCGGAGGGTGACGGCGATGCCCTCGGCGGCGAGAACCACGGCCGGAAGCACCAGTTGCCGCGGCGCGCAACAGCCAGCCGAGGGAAGCAGCCGGAGCTTGCTGGAAAAGAGCATGATGAGCAGCAACGCCAGCCAGAAGTTGGGCATGCCCATGCCGATGATGCCGAAGCCGGTGGCGGCCTGGTCGACGAAGGAATTGCGCCTGGCGGCGGCAAGGACGCCGAGCGGGATGCCGATCAGGTAGGTGAGGGCAAATGCGGCGAGCCCGAGGACGAGGCTGTTGCGGCCGTAATAGGCGAGCATTTCGGTGATCGGCTTGCCGGTGATGAGGGATGAGCCGAGGTTGCCGCGAGCGAGGTTGGCCACGTAGACGGCGTATTGCTCGTGAACGGGGCGGTCCAGGCCCAGCCGCTTGCGGAAGGCCTCGCGGGCCTCGGCGAGCGCGGTGGGGCTGAGGGCGACGCCGCTGGGGTCGCCGGGGGCGAAGCGCAGGCTGTAGAAGACCGCGACGGAAGCGAGCAGCAGGATGACCAGCATCCGGATGCCGCGCCGGACGAGGAAGGCGCCCACCCTGAAGTCCTCACGGGCGGGGGCGCGGCAAAGCCCCCGCCCCGGATCGGGTGCGGCGGGCGACAGGGCCAGCCCGGCGGGGGGGTTGGGGGGGGAGGTGTGGAAGGGCGGGGG
>JBJTKE010000107.1:0-1580 GCA_046096285.1 Chloroflexota bacterium | reverse complement strand
GGCAGGACGAATTCGAGGCGGCGTTTCCCTACGAGGCGACCCCCGACCAGGTCGCGGCGGTCGAGCAGCTCAAGGGGGACATGGAGCGGCCGCGACCGATGGACCGGTTGATTTGTGGCGACGTGGGCTATGGCAAGACCGAGGTGGCCTTGCGGGCCGCCTTCAAGGCGATTGACGCGGGCCGGCAGGTCGCGGTGCTGGTCCCCACCACCGTGCTCGCGCTGCAGCATTTCACGACTTTCGCCCAGCGCCTCGCTCCCTTTCCGGTCAAGGTGGAGATGCTCTCCCGGCTGCGTTCGAAGGCCGAGCAGCGGCAAATCCTGGCCGGGCTCTCCGAGGGCGCGATCGACATCGTGATCGGCACCCAGCGGCTGGTGCAGAAGGATGTCCGGTTCAAGTCGCTCGGCCTTGCGATCATCGACGAGGAGCAGCGCTTCGGGGTGCGCCAGAAGGAGTCGCTGAAGCAGTTGCGAACCGAGGTGGACGTGCTGACCATGAGCGCCACCCCGATCCCGCGGACCCTGCACATGGCGCTGGCGGGCATCCGCGACATCAGCATCATCGACACCCCGCCGCAGGCGCGGCTGCCGATCCGCACCTTCGTGACCGAGGGATCGGACACCCTGCTGCGCGAGGTGCTGCTGCGGGAACTCGACCGGGGAGGCCAGGTCTACGTCGTTCACAACCGGGTCCATGACATCGAGCGCTTCACCCACCGGCTTCGCGAGATCGCGCCGGAGGCCCGCTTTGGCATCGGCCACGGACAGATGGACGAGGCGGTGCTCGAGGATGTCATCCTCGGCTTTGTCCGGCACGACTTCGATGTGCTGGTCTCCACGACCATCATCGAGTCGGGCATCGACATCCCGAACGTGAACACCATCGTGATCGACAACGCGGACACCTTCGGGCTGACCCAGCTTTACCAGCTGCGTGGCCGCGTCGGGCGCAGCGTGAACCGCGCCTACGCCTACCTGCTCTACCGGCCCGACAAGGCCCTCTCGGAGGAGGCCCAGGAACGGCTCGAGGCCATCCAGCAGGCCACGGAACTCGGGGCGGGTCTCAAGGTCGCCATGCGCGACCTCGAGATCAGGGGCGCGGGCAACATCCTCGGGGCGGAGCAATCCGGCCACATCGCCGCGATCGGGTACGAACTCTACATCCGGTTGCTCGGGCAGGCGGTCGAGGAGGTGCGCCGCGGGCGGCCGCTGGAGGACCCCGGACCCGTCACCCTCGATCTGCCGCTGACCGCCCTCATCCCCGCCGACTACGTGCCGGACACGGAGTTGCGGCTGGCCACCTACCGTCGGGTGGCCGCGGTCGAGGACGCCCGCGGTCTCGCCGAGGTGCGCGAGGAACTCGAGGACCGGTTCGGGCCGGTTCCCGAGGAGGTCTCCCGGCTGTTCGCGCTCATCTCGCTCCGGCACCGGGCCACGGCGCTGGGCATCGAGTCGGTCGTCGAGCGCGAGCGGGAAATCGAGATCCGGCCGGTCGAAACCCACTGCATCGAGCGGGCGCTCCGGGCTGACCTCCGACCGGCGGTGAAACTCACGCCCAATTCGATCCGGCTCCGCCTGCCC
>JBJTKE010000106.1:0-5007 GCA_046096285.1 Chloroflexota bacterium | reverse complement strand
GTCGATTGAGTTTCCCCGGGAACGATGCCGGTCGTGGCGCTCCGGTACACTTCCGGTGCGCCGTGACGATGCGGCTTCCCAGGAATCGAGGGCCGGACCATGACGATGAACGGATCGGGCGAACGGGCGAACGGCAGGCGGAGCGAGATGGTCGAGGAGGCCATCCGCGAAAATGTCTGGCTCCATTACACGCAGATGGGGGCCTATCGCGATCCCGACAAGCGGCCCCTGGTGATGGTCAAGGGCGAGGGTTCCACGTTGTGGGACGCGGACGGCAATGCCTACCTCGACCTGCTCGCCGGCATCTACTCGGTGAACGCCGGGTATGGCCGCAGGCGCATCGTGGAGGCCATGACCGAGCAGGCGATGGCGCTTCCGTTCGTCAACCCCTTCGGCTACACCAGCGTGCCAGCGGCAACGCTGGCGGCCCGGCTATCCGAACTCGCCCCGCTCGGCGGCGACGCCCGGGTCTTCTTCACCTCGGGCGGGTCGGAGTCGGTGGAGACGGCGCTCAAACTGGCGAAGCAGTGCCAGATGATGCGGGGCTATCCGAACCGCTACAAGACGATTTCCCGCCGGGTCGCCTGGCACGGCACCACCATCGGCGCGCTGTCGGTCAACGGCCTGACCGGGGCGCGGTCGTTCTTCGGGCCGCTGATCCCGGGCGCGCGGCACGTGCCGATGTCCCATCGCTACCGGTGCCCCTACTGCGCCGGCGCGGGGGGGTGCACGCTCGCCTGCTACGACGAAATCGAGCGGATGGTGGAATTCGAGGGCCCCGACCAGGTGGCCTGCATCATCACCGAACCCGTGCAGAACTCCGGCGGCTGCATTCCGCCCGGTTCGATGGAGTACTTCCGGAAAATCCGCACGCTGTGCGACCAGACCGGCATCCTGATGATCATGGATGAGGTCATCTGCGGATTCGGGCGGCTCGGGCGGCTCTTCGGGTCGGAGTACTTCGGCGTCGTTCCGGACATCATCACCACCGCCAAGGGGATCACGTCGTCCTACGCCCCGCTTGGCGCGGTGCTGGTCCGCAAGGGCGTGGCCGACGAGTTCGCGGAAGATGCGCCGGAGAACGCTCCCGCTCCGGTGAAGGAGGCGCGCGCGACCGGCTTCGCGCACGGCCTGACGTTCGGCGGCCACCCGGTCGCCTGCGCCGCGGCGAACGCCAACCTCGACATCATGCTGGAAGAGGACCTGCCCGGGCGCTCGGCCGAGATGGGCGCCTACCTGCGGTCGGAACTCGAGGCCGCGCTCGGCACGCATCCGAACGTCGGGGACATTCGCGGGGCTGGGCTCTTCCTCGGGATCGAACTGGTGGCGGACCGGGAGAGCAAGGCCTCCTTCCGCAATCCCGCCCTGCTGGCCGAACTGACCGAGGACATGCGCGGACGCGGGTTCATCGTCCGGAGCGACAGCCGCAACGATCCGACCACGCAACTCTGCCCGCCGCTGGTGATCACCCGCGAGGAGATCGACCGCTCGGTGACGATGCTCACCGAAACGATCACCACGCTGGGCCGCAAGCTCGGGACCATCGGGTCCACCTTCGCCGGAGCCTGAGCCATGGCCGACGACCTGCAGCCGCCAAGCCAGGAACCGGTGCTGTTCTCCGAAGGCGGACCAAATCTGCTGATCCGGGTAGTCTGGTTCCTGCTGATCGGCTGGTGGCTGGGCGGCATCCTCTCGGGGGTGGCGTGGTTTCTCAACGCCACCATCATCGGGTTGCCCATCGGGCTGTGGATCGTGAACAGGTTGCCGACCTTCATCACGCTGCGGCCGCAGGACCGGCGCTGGGTGATCGGCGACGGCGCGCCGAAGCGAGCCGTCAGGCAGCGGCCGTTCATCGTGCGCGCGCTGTATTTCCTGCTGATCGGCTGGTGGTTTTCCGGCGTGTGGATGGCCGTCGCCTACGCCGCCATGCTGACGATCATTGGTTTCCCGCTGGCGTTCTGGATGTATGGCAGGGTCGGCGCGGTGACCACGCTGTTCCGCTCCTGACGTTCCCGCCACGCCTGCGCGCAGCGATGCGCCCCGGACGCTTCTGCTCAGGACCTGCGGAAACCCCCGCCCCCGGCGTCCCCGGGGCGGGGGTTTCACGATGAATCCGATCCGCGGCCAAGCGCGCCATGCACGCCTTGAAGCCGTCCGGGCAATCAGTCGCCCTGGGCGGCGACGATGGTCTCCTGCTCCTCGGCGAAGGCGCGGGCGGTCTCGGGCAACTGCGGCTCGATGCCGGCGTCGTGATCGGCGACGGGGCCGCCGATCGGTCCGAAGATCACCCCGACATCCTGCCCGTCGAGCGTTTCGCGCTCGAGAAGCGCCACGACGAGGGCGTCGAGTTTGTCGCGATGGGCGATGTTGAGTTCAAGGGCGCGCTGGAGGCTGGCCTCCACCATCTCGCGAACGGCGGTGTCGAGGCGCTGGGCGGTCTGGTCGGAGTAAGCCTTTTCCTGGGTGATTTCCCGTCCGAGGAAGACATGTTCCTCGCCGGTCCCGAGATAGACCGGCCCGACGTCGGGGCTCATGCCCCAGAGGCCGACCATTCGTCGGGACAGGCTGGAGGCCTCGCGCAGGTCATTCTCCGCGCCGGTGGTGACCTCGTCGTAGACCACCATTTCGGCGGCGCGGCCGCCCAGCAACATGGCGAGCCTGCCCTGCAGATAGGTGCGGCTGTAGTTGTGGCGGTCCTCTTCCGGCGTCTGCACGGTGACCCCGAGCGCGCGCCCGCGCGGCACGATGCTGACCTTGCGGAGCGGATCGGCCCCCGGGGTGAAGTGAGCCACCAGGGCGTGGCCTGCCTCGTGGTAGGCGACGACCTCGCGCTCCTTGGCGTTCATGAGGCCGGCGCGGGTGGTGCCGAGCAGGATCTTGTCGAGGGCCTCCTCGAAGTCTGCCGCGGCGATCTGCTTGCGGTTCTTGCGGGCGGCCATGAGCGCCGCCTCGTTGACGAGATTGGCGAGATCCGCGCCGGAGAAGCCGGTGGTGCCCTTGGCCAGCGACGCCTTGTCGACGTCGGTGGCGAGCGGCAGGCCACGGGTGTGGATGTTGAGGATGGCTTCCCGGCCATTGCGGTCCGGCAGCCCGACGGTGACCTGGCGGTCGAACCGGCCGGGCCGGAGCAGGGCGGGATCGAGCACGTCGGGCCGGTTGGTGGCCGCCATGACGATCACTTCCTGGTTGGTTTCGAAGCCGTCCATCTCGACGAGCAACTGGTTGAGGGTCTGCTCCCGCTCGTCGTTCGAGCCGCCGAGACCGGCGAAGCGCTGGCGGCCGACCGCGTCCATCTCGTCCACGAAGATGATGGCCGGGGCGTGCTGCTTGGCCTTGTCGAACAGGTCGCGAACGCGGCTCGCGCCCACGCCGACGAACATCTCGACGAATTCGGAGGCGGAGACGCTGAAGAATGGGACGCCCGCCTCGCCAGCCACGGCGCGGGCGGTCAGGGTCTTGCCGGTGCCCGGGGGGCCGACCAGCAGGATGCCGCGCGGCAGCCGTGCGCCGAGCTGGTGGTACTTGGCAGGGTTGCGGAGGAAGTCGACCACCTCGGTGAGTTCCCGCTTGGCCTCCTCCTCGCCGGCCACGTCGGCAAAGGTGACCTGCGGGCGTTCCGGGTCGTGCTGGCGGGCGCGGGAGCGCCCGAAGCCGAAGACGTTCTGCTGGCCGCGGCTCATCTGGCGGCCCATGAAGAAGATCAGGCCGATGATGAGCAGGAACGGGAGGAGCGAGACGACGATGGTGGAGAGCAGGGAGTTGTCGCCCTGGTCGCCGACCACCTCGACGCCGTTGTCTGCCAGCATCTGCAGGAGGCCGGGGTTCTCGACCGGGGGCAGGCTGGCGCGCACCGACTCGCCGACCGCGATCTCCCGCGTGGCGCTGGAAGGCGGCGTCACCACCTTCTCGTTGGAGCGGTCCCAGCCGATCGGGGACTTCAGCGACGCCTCGATCTGGGACCCGGTGATGACAACGCTCTCGACGTTGCCCGACTGGATCTGCTTTTCGACCTGCGAGTACGGGATGGTGATGTACTGGGTGTCCCGCTGGGGATCGAAGATCGCGTAGATCTGGTAGGCGAGCAGGCCGAGAAAGAGCAGCCCGATGACCCACGGCGGAACGCGGGGCTTCTTGCCACCGGCGCTGCCAGAGGGCCCCTTTGGCCGCGGCGGGATGCCGAACGGGGTCTTCTTGCCGTCTTTCTCGGAGTCGGGCGGGCGCTGCATCAGCGACCGTGGGGAGAAACGGGGGGTTGTCATGCGTGCTTCCAGCCTGTGTTCACGGCGGCGGGTTGGACGAGGATCACCAGGAAAACGGTCCGCCGCGCGCGGCGGTTCCACTGGACCAATGGTAGGGGCCAACCGGCCCCCTGTCGATGCGGGAAGGTTGCGTGGGCCGCTCATCCAGCGGCGCGGGCGGGCAGCAGCCGCCAGAGCGCGGGCACGGCGTAGGGGTCTTCCTCGCCGTGGGCGAATCCGGCCCACTCGACCCGGCCGGAGCGGCGCATCGCGGCCGGGATCACCTGCCCGTGAACGACCATCCGCGCGTACCGCTCGCCTTCGCCCCAGAGTGCAAGGGCCTCGCGGTAGGCGGCAGCGCTGGGGGGATCGGAGAGCATGACCTCGATGAACTGCCCGGTCGTGAACTCGGCGCCCTCGATGCGCCCGAGCAGATCGGCGACGGCGGGGGCAATCCGATCGACGATGGCGTCGACGCGGTCGGGCCGGTCGAGGCGGGCGGTTTCCTCGGGCGTGGCGGGCATCCTGCGCTCCCCTGCGTGCGGCCGGCGCAACCTGTGGCGCGGCCGGAACGTTCTCCTGGTGAATGGCGGTTCGCGTGCCGGCTGCCGGACCGGGGCCCGCCTCATCGGCAAGGGTAAACTGACGCGGGTTTGGCGCGCCGTTCCCGGCGTCGCGCCGGCAGGACAGGACATCCAGCAATGCGACGAGTGAGGTTTCGAGCGCCGGAAGCCACCGCGCGGATGGTCGTTCACGGGCAGGTGATCCC
>JBJTKE010000105.1:0-4087 GCA_046096285.1 Chloroflexota bacterium | reverse complement strand
GTCGGTGGACAATGTGGACTTGACACCCGCGCTCCCCCCCTGTCAACCCCCTGCCGAAAATTGCCCCGCGCTGCCCTGCTCCACATCGCCCGCGGGGCGGCGTTGGCGTACCCTTGCGCCATGAACGCCGCCGCCTTCCCGGACCCTCCAGCCCTCGCCGCCGACGTCCCGGTCGAGTGTTTCGGCGTGCCGCGCCTGCTGGCCGGGCCGGCGGTTCCCTGCCGCGGCCGCACCCTCGCCGAGCTCGCCCGCGATCTCGGCCGCCAACGCCCCGCCCTGCTCGGACCGGTGCTGGACCCGGCGGCGGGGTGGTTGCTCCCGGGATATGTCTTCGTCCTCGACGGCGCGTTCACCCGCGACCCCGCCGCCCCGGTCCGCCCCGGCGCAGCCGTCCTGCTCGTCGCCGCCGCCGCGGGAGGCTGAGGCGCGTGCGCGGCGTTCACGGCCGCTGGCTGCACGTCCGGTTGCCCGGCGCGGACGCCGCCCTCCTCCCGATTCCCCCGGAAACGATGGCGGCCGTCATCGGCGGCGCAGGTCTCGCCGCGCGCCTCCTGCTCGATCTTTGCCCGCCCGGCGCGGACCCCCTCGGCCCGGAGAATCCGCTGGTGCTCGCCTCCAGCCCGTTCGCCGGCACCAGCCTCACCACCTCCGCCAAGATCGCCTACGCCGCCCGCTCCCCCCAGACCGGCATGATCGGCGACAGCCTCTCCTCCTCCTGGCTGGCCCTCGCCCTCAAGGGTTCGGGCGCCGACGCGATCGCCGTCACCGGCGCCTGCGCGGCGTGGTCGGTGCTGGTCGTGGACGACGACGCGGTCCGCCTCGAGCCGGCGGCGGACCTGCTCGGCCGCGACCCCGCCGCCACCGCGGACGCCCTCCGGGCGCGGCTCGGCGCGGGGTTCCGGGTGGCCGCCATCGGCCTGGCCGGGGAGAACGGCGTCCGCTTCGCCAGCATCGCCAACGACGGCCGCCTGGCGGGTCGCACCGGGACCGGCGCGGTGATGGGGAGCAAGCGACTCAAGGCCATCGCCATCCGCGGGTCCGCGCTCCCCCCGGTGGCGGATGCCCGCGGCCTGGCCGTCGCCGCCCGCGATCTCGCCCGCCGCAGCCTCGGCCCGGAGACCGCGAAGTACCGCGAACTCGGCACCGCCGCCAACCTCGCCTTCTTCAGCCGCATCGGCATCCTGCCCACCCGCAACTTCGCGGAACGGTCGTTTCCCGGCGCGGATGCCATCTCCGGCGAGCGCCTGTTCGCCGAGCGGCACGCCTCCCGCCACGCCTGCGCCGCCTGCACCATCGGCTGCGAGCACCACTACCGCTACCGCGACGGCGACGGCGACGGCGGCGGCGACGACCGCGACGGCGGCCAGTCACACTCCGGCAGGCTCGAATACGAGACCCTCTTCGCCCTCGGCAGCCTCTGCGGCATCGACGACCCGGACGCCATCCTCGCCGCCGCCGCCTGCGACCGCCTCGGCATGGACGCCATCTCCACCGGCGGCACGATCGCCTGGGCGATGGAATGCCGCGCCTGCGGCGTCGATCTCTCCCCGTTCGGCGGCCCCGCGCCGGGCTTCGGGGATATGTCCTCGATGCTCCCCCTCATCCACGACATCGCCGCCCGCCGTGGCCTCGGCGCGCTTCTCGCCGACGGCTCACGCGCCGCCGCCGACACCGTCGGCCAGGGCAGCGCCGCCTGGGCCATGCACGTCAAGGGCCTCGAACTCCCCGGCTACCACCCCGCCGCCCTGCCCGCCACCGCCCTCGGCCTCGCCGTCGCCGCCCGCGGCGCCTGCCACAACCGCAGCGGCGCCTACCAGGCCGATCTCTCCGACGCACTCGGTCCCGCCGCAGCAGCGGACGCCATCGCCGCCGCCGCCATCGCCAGCGAGGACCAGGCGGCCCTGCTGGACAGCCTCACCCTCTGCAAGTTCCTCCGCCACGCCTTCCACGACCTGCCCGTTGAGGCAGCCGCGCTCTACCGCCTCGTCACCGGGCTGGAGATGTCCGGCGACGATCTGCTGCGGTCGGCGGCGGGCATCGTCCACGGCCGCCGCCAGTTCAACGAGCGCATGGGCTGGACCCCGGCGCTCGACACCCTGCCCGCCCGCCTGCTCGACGGCGAGCACGGTCTCGGGCGCGACACGCTGGCCCGGCTCGTGGGGGCCTATGAGCGCCACCGCGGCTGGAGCGCCGGGTAGCGGGAGATGCCGCAAACCCGGGGGGGCCGCCGCCTTACGGGATGCCCGCGGTCTCGCGGATCCAGTCGTTGATGTCCGGGTTGCTCACCCTCGTGAAAAAGGGCGGCCACCCGGTCAGCGCGCAGCCGACCGCGCCGCTGGTGATGCCCAACTGCACCCACCGGCCGCCCTGCTTGCCGAGCAGGGGCCCGCCGGAGTCGCCCTGGCAGGTCGACCGGCCCGGGGCGCTCGCGCAGACCAGCAATGAGGAGATGTACGGGGTCTCAAGGTACTCGCGGGACCGCTCCCGGCAGACCTTCGCCTTGTCCACGGACAGCCGGCTCTCGCGCAGTTCCGCGCTGTCCGGGCCATAGGTGTATCGGGCGCCCCAGCCGACCGCCATCACCGGCTCGCCAGTCCGCCCGATGGTGCGAACGCCCGGTTCCGGGAGGGCCACTACCGGCACGCCCTTCACCGGCGCGGCCAGTTCGAGCAGCGCGGCGTCGTACCCGAGCGAGAAGTTGTACGGATCGAACGCCGGGTTGGGAATGACCCGCGTCACCTTCAGCCAGTCCCGGCGCGGGATGTTCTCCCGGTCGAGATGGCCGAGCGCGACCCCGAACGACGACGCCGGCAGCAGGACCGGGCCGAGGTAGGTGAACTCGATCACGCAGTGCGCGGCGGTCAGGACGTGCCGCGGCGAGATCAGGGTGCCCCCGCAGTAGTATGGCGAGTCATCGGGCAGGTAGTCGACCGCCGCCATGAACGGGTAGGCGCCGGGATCGCGCACCACCACGCCGCCGACGATCTGCGAGCCGGGGTCAGTCCGGGGCGCGGCCATCACCGCGGCGGGCAGGGCCAGCACCACGGCCAGCAGCGCGATCAGTCCGGGTCGCTTCATGCCGGCCATCAGCGGCCTCCCTTCCCGCCCGGGCCGGAGGACGCCCCCGCGGCCGAGCGAATCCAGCGGTTCAGTTCCGGGTCGGCCAGGCCGGTGTAGATGTATGGCCATTTGCCCTCGGCGCATCCAAGCACGGTGGTCAGGATGCCCGCCTGCAGCCACCGCTTGCCGTCGCGCACGAGCGCCGGGCCGCCCCATTCCTCGAAGCAGGGCCCGGCCGCCGTCTTGTAGACGCAGAACGACCCCTCGAGTTCATCGAAGTCGACAGGCTGCGAGTCCGGCTCGTTTCGGCTCTACCGCTCGTAGCGCCGACCGCACACCTCACGGTCGAAGACCGGGAGGGCGGCCCGGGTGAGGGGTCCCGGGGGAGGCTGGGCGAGGAACTCGCCGCTCCACCCGGCGGCGGTCAGCCTCTGCCCTTTCTGCCAGTACCCGTCGCTCCCCGGCTCGATCAGCGTCACCGGGGCGGCGCCCCGCACCGGCGCGGCCAGGCGGAGCAGGGCGGCGTCATCGGCGCAGGCGAAGATGTTTGACAACGCCATCAGCGACAGGCCGCAACTGGAGACATCGAACCCGGGGCTGTATTCAATCGAGGTGACGGCAATCCGCTTCAGTTCGGCCAGCGGCGTGTTCCCCCGGCCCTGCACGACGACCGCGAGGTCCTCCGGCGCTATTTCCGCCAGCACCAGGTCCTCACCGACATACCCCAGGTAATAGAGGCAACTGGCGGCGGTGAGCACCGTGTCCGGAGTCACCAGCGTGGCGGCGCACCACGGGTACTCCTCGCCTGCAGGCAACCACAGGAACGCGGCCATGAAGGGCATCGTGCCGGCCTTCACCGGGGACCCGCCCACGATCTCCCGCTGCGGCGGCGCGGCGGCGCTCCACAGCGGCAGCGCGCCCACTGCGAGGAGCACCGCCAGCACCCCCAGCATCCCGCGCCACGCGCCCCGGAACCCGGATGATCGCCTCATCGCGCCGCCTCTCCCCGATGGCCCGCCCGGCCCCG
>JBJTKE010000104.1:0-9209 GCA_046096285.1 Chloroflexota bacterium | reverse complement strand
TCCCGATCAGGTCGACCTGCAGCGGCATTCCGTACAGTTTGCCGCCGATGGTGGTGCCCTGCAGCGCAGTGGCGGCAACCTTCTCCTTCCAGCCGTACTGGTCCGCGTACTCGTCCATCGGAACGATCAGTTCCGACTCGGCGAGCACCCCGGCGTAGCCCGGTCCCGCATCGTAGAAGATCACGTCCGGTCCCTCGCCCGATGAGAGGGCCGTCCGCAGCGTCTGGCGCAACTGGTCGTTCTCGACCGCCTCGCGCTTGATCGTGACCCCCGGATTCTTCTCGGCGAACCCTGCGTAGATTTCGTCCACCAGTCCGGAGATCTCTGGATCGGTGAACTGGTCCCAGACAACCAGTTCGATCGAATCGTCCTGCGCATCCGCCACGAGCGGCGCCGCCATTCCGGTCAGCAGCAACGCTCCAGCGGCCAGGCCATGCACCCACCTCGATCGCATCGTCGCCTCTCCCATCATGCTTCGGGACCCGCCGGCTCGCCGGCAACAGGCCGCGCTCGCGGCCTGTCCCCTTCGGGAATCGCATTCTCGCAAGGGCGGCGCACCATGTCTACCGGACCACCACCCCGCCGAAGACCCGCGATCGCTCCACCCGGGCCGCGCTTCGGACCGCCTCCGGCATGAGCTCACCATGACCGTCTGGTACCATCGGGCCCGGTAATCCGGCCGCCGGCCCCCGGGAGTTTTCCGATGAACCTTGCGCTCCGCGAACTGATGGCGCCGGGCGAAACGCTCGCCGCCCGACTGGCCTGGATCGAGCGGTCAGGCCTGCAGGGGATCGAACTCTCAGGCCCGGCGCTCGACCTGCCCCCGGACGAAATCCGCCGAATCTTCGCGGATTCCCCGGTACGACTGGCCCGCATCGACAGCGGGCAGGGACTCGTCGATCCCGACCCGGCCGTGCGCGCCGCCGCGCGCGATCGCATCCGCGCCCGGCTCGAGCTTGCCGGATCGCTCGGCGCGACCGGCGTGCTGGTCGTGCCTCAATTCGCTCGCACCCCCGGCCTGCCCGACCTCTCGCCCGTCGCCAGCGCGCGCGACCTCGAGCGCCGGCTCGTCGTCGACGCGTTGCAGGATCTGCTGCCAGTTGCGACGGCCAACGGCGCCGCCCTCTTCATCGAACCGCTCAACCGCTACGAGGCCTGGATGGTGAACCGTATCGGGCAGGGCGTCGAGCTTGCCGCCGGAATCGGTCCCGGCGTCGGCGTGATGGCCGATTTCTTCCACATGAACATCGAGGAGGCCGACCCCGCCGCCGCGATCCGCGACCACGCGCGCAGGATCGTTCACGTCCACCTCGCGGATTCCAACCGCCTCCAGCCCGGGCGCGGCCACCTCGATTTCGCGGCCAACTTCGCCGCCCTTGCGGACGCAGGCTACGACGGCTGGTTCGGCATCGAGTGCCGGATCGACGGCACGCCGGACGAGACTATCCCGGCGTCCGCCGAACTGGTGCGCCGGCTCTGGGCAACGGCCGCCGGGTAGATCAAACTGGCGGCACACGAACCGCGCCACCCGGTCGAACCGCGCCGCCGCCGCGGAGGAAAGGACGCCAGATGCCCCCCGCCCCGATCTTCCCGGTCTCCGACGCCGAGGCCGCCGCGTTGGATCTCCCCAGCCGCGGCCCGCTCGCGCCGCCCGTCGGCCAACCGCTCGACGGCCCGATGGAGACCTTCGGCCGCACCTTTTTCACCAGCGACAACGGCATCATCCATGCCGGCCTGTGGGAGTGCTCCGCGGGCCGCCTCCGCGCCGATTTCGGCGACGACGGCGAGATGGTCCATGTCGTCAAGGGCACCCTCCACGCCATCCCCGACCACGGGGAGCCCTTCACGCTCCACCCCGGCGACTCGGCGACGTTCACCCCAGGCTGGACGGGCATCTGGGAACTCCGGGAATCGATGCGCAAGCTCTACTGCGTCTTCGACTTCAGCGGTCTTCGCTGACCGGGGCGGCCCGGCCGCGCTCCACTGTCCCGGCTGCGCCTGGCATCATCCGGTCACGGTGGCGGGGAGCGGGTGCGGGCCGCCGCTCGCACGCAGCCCGCCGGGCCCGCGCCACGAGGTCCCGTCATGGAACTGACCGCAACGGATCGGCCGCACGGCGCCATCGACACCATTCCCGCCGCGGTCGCGCGCAACGCCCGCGACACGCCGGACGCGCCTGCCCTCGTGCAGGGCCGACGCGTCATGACCTGGGGCGACCTCGGCGCGCGGTCCTTCGCGATGGCGGCCAGCCTGCAACGCCTCGGGATCACCCCGGCCGGCCGCGTCACCATGCATTTCGGATCGACCCTGACCCTCGATGACGCGGCCGCCTGCGTCGGCATCCTCTGCGCCTGCGCCTGCCACCCGGTCGTGGCGGATCAGCCGCACGCCGCCCGGTTGCGCCTGATGGAGCGGGTCGCGCCCGCCTTCGTGGTCGCCAGTGCCGATTCCGGACCGCTGGACTACCCCATCCCGGTGCTTTGGCATCACGGCGGCTTCCTCGAATCACCGGCCGATGGCGTGGCCGCAATATCCGTCGCCACGCGTCTTCCCGGTCGCGATGATGTGGCCATGATCACCAGCACGTCGGGTACCACTGCCGAGCCGAAACTGGTGCCGATTCTCCACCGGACGCTGGCCGCGGCCGGGCGAACCTGCTCCGAGCTGGCTGACCTTCACGCCGGCGACCGCATGTTGCTCCTGGCAACCCCGCACTTCACGCTCTTCTGCTTCTCGATCGTTCCGTTCTGGATGGGCGGCGCGGTGATCCTCCCGGAGGGCCGGGCAGGCGACACGTAGGCCAGGGGCCGCGGCGCGATCGAGCCTACCTGGGCGATCGGTGCGCCGGGCAAACTGGCGCTTGTCGGCGGGTCACCGGCGATGCGCCTCCGCGGCGACACCCCGTTCCGGCTGGTCATGAGCGCGGGCGCGCCCGCAACGGAGGCCGCCGCGGACGCGATCGCGCAGGGCTTCCGCGCCCCCAGGGTCGATTTCTACGGTGCTTCCGAGTCGTTCAGCATGGCCTACGATGGCCGCATCGCCACCACGCTGCGCATCGCCGGACTCGACGGCGACGGCATGGCGGAGGCCGCCCCCGGCGAGCCCGGCGAGGTGCAAACCACCGGCGACATGGTCTTCGCAGGCTACCTCGATGACCCGGCCCAGACCGCCGCGGCCGTTACCGCCGACGGCTGGTACCGGACCGGCGACGTCGCCCGGATCGGTCCGGACGGCAGGCTCGACCTGCTCGGCCGCCTCTCCGAGATCATCAACCGGGGCGGGGTGAAGATCGCCCCGGCGGAGATCGAAGCCCCAGTCCTCGAACTCCCCGGCGTGGCCGAGGCCGCCGCCTTCGCCATCCCGGATCCGGCCCTCGGGGAACAGCCCGCCCTCGCGGTCGTGCCCCACCCTGGAGCAGAGCTCACGGCGCGCGACATCCGGCGATTCCTGCTCGGCCGGCTGCCCCCCGCGAAGATGCCCACCCGGGTCTTCCTGCTGGACGCCCTGCCCGTCACCGCGGCCGGCAAGGTCTCCCGCCGCGACCTGGCCGCGCTCCTTGCGCCCCCCGATGACCCGGCGGGGACGCCCTGACCGGCGGCGCGGCTCATTGGGGATTGGCGTCAGCTTGGGGCCCCGGGCCAACTGGCGACGGAGATCAGGACGGCGACCCGCGCCCGCCCGGTCACGCCCCGAACACCACCCCCAGCTTGATCGACCGCTCCGGGTGCTCGTCGATCTCGCGGTAGGCCTCGGCGGCGTCGGCGAGGGAGACCACCGGCGTGATGATGCCGTCCGAGCGCAGCCTGCCGGTCCGCAACCATTCGGCGCAGACTCCGGCATACCGCTCGAGCGTCCACGCCGGATGATCGCGCATCGGCAGGCTCTGGGCGCGGCAGGAGATCAGGTTCAGCCGGTTGACGTGGAACTCGTCGCCCAGGTAGAGGCCGCTCGCCTCGCCGCCGTAGTAGGAGATCAGGCAGATCGTGCCGCCGAAACGGGTGGCGCGGATCGCGTCGTGCAGGGCGCGGGTGCTGCCAGAGGTTTCCACGGCGACGTCCACGCCATGCTCTCCCACCTGGGTGAGGTCCTCTCGGTAGCCGCCGAGGACGCGCGGCCCCGGCTCCCAGCGCGGTGCGCCGTCGCCCGGCCCGGTCATCTCGCGGATCGCCCAGCCCGCGTCGCCGTTCACCTCGCGCGGGTCGAGGGCGGCGTCCGCGCCATACGCGATCGCGAGCGCGCGACGGTTTTCGAGGAAATCCACCCCGATCACCTGCGCCGCGCCAGCCAACCGCGCGAACTGCACGGCCATCAGCCCGATCGCGCCGAGACCAAAGACGGCCACCCGGTCCCCAAGCTTGATGTTCGCGTCGCGCAGCGCGAAGGCCATCACCGCCGGGTCGAGGCAGACCGCCGCCTCGCGGGTCATGCCATCCGGCAGCAGGTCGGCCGCGGATTCGTCGCAGGTCTGCGTCTCGCGGATCGGGAAGTGGCCGAAGACCCGGTCGCCTGTCCGGAAGCGGGTGACGGCGGAGCCGGTTTCGCTGACCGTGCCGACGGCCATGTTGCCGAGCCGGCGGGGAAAGCCCTTCAGCCCTTCGCTGGCCGGGCGTGGAAAGGCAGCGCCGCGGTTCGGGTCGTAGGGCCGGTTGGCGGCGGGGTCGTTCCGGTACCCGACCAGTTCGGTGCCGTGCTTCGGCGAGGCAAACTCGGTCCGGATGCGGATCTCGCGCAGCCCCGGCGGGGCATCCTCGTACTCGCGCAACTCCGGCGTTCGCGGCGCGACGGCGACCAGTTCCAGCGGCACGGCGGCTCCCCTTCCCGTAGCGGCCACCCGCAACGAGCGGCCGCGCGGGATCGTGGCACGGGCGCCGCCGCGACGCAACGCCCGGGTTCGCGGGCGATGGAACGCCGGGAAATCGGACGGGCGAGCGGGAGCCCCGCGCCCGCTGCCTACCGGCCGTCCCGCCAGGCGACCAGGTCGCGCAGCGCCGAGAGGTCCCAGTCCGGGCCGGTCGCGCCGATGATCAGGTGGGTGATCCCGCGCTCCACGTACTGCTCGGCCATGGCCGCCTGCTCCGGACCGCGCAGCAGCACGCTCCGCTCGATCTCGGCCGGGTTGCGCCCGACCTTCGCGCACCACTCGTCGAGCACGCCGGAGAGCCGGGCGATCTCCTCAGGGTCACCGAAGCTGTTCCACATGTCGGCGTGCTCGGCCACCAACCGCAGGGTCACCTTCTCCCCCGACCCGCCGATCATGATCGGCATGCTGCCGTTCACCGGGCCGGGAATGAGCTTGCCCAGACGCTCCTCCATCACCGGCAGGTTCGCCTTCAGGTCGCGGAGGCGGTCCGGGGCGGTCTTGAAGTCGTAGCCATACTCCTGGTAGTCCCGCTCGAACCAGCCGGAGCCGACGCCGAGGATGAACCGCCCGCCGGAGATGTGGTCGATGGTGCGGGCCATGTCGGCCAGCAGGTGCGGGTTGCGGTAGGAGTTGCAGGCGACCAGCGGACCGATCATCGGCTTCGTGGTCGCCTCGGCCATCGCGGCCAGCAGGGTGAAGCACTCGAAATGGTTGCCGTCCGGGTCGCCGTAGAGCGGGTAGAAGTGGTCCCAAGCCCAGAGGGAATCCACGCCCATCGCCTCGGCCGCGAGCCAGGCGCGGCGCAGGTTCTCGTAGGTTCCATGCTGCGGGGCGGCGGTCAGGCCGACGCGCACCGGAAAGTTCGCCATGTCACGCTCCCTTCGTTCGATTGGCCACGGTCCCCTCCGCCGACGCATCAGTCGCCTGCGCCGGAGGAGCCGTGAGCCGCCCCGCCCGGCGCGCGCCGGGCCTTCCTTGCCGCCATCGCGCGGCATCCCGTGCCGCCGCGCACCTGAGCCACCCGGCGAGCCATGAACCGCGGAACCCGCCCGCCTTTGGACTGCCGCCCTGAACCCCACCCCGGTGGACGGGCGGGATCGCGGTTGGCGGCATTCGCCGGGCAATCATCCCGCCGGACGGCCGCCGCCCGCCCCGGTAGCCGCGTCGACCTGCCCGATCGCCTGCAGCAGCACCTCGGGTGGCTGCGCCCCGGACAGCGCGTATCGTCCGTCGAAAACGAAGAACGGCACTCCTCCCTGCACGATCTGGTGCGATTCCCGCAGGGCGGCCTGCAGTTCGAGCAGGCCCGCGCCCGATTCCAGCAGGTCGAGCGCCTCCGCGCGGTCCAGGCCCGCGTCGGCGGCGGCCTGCGCCAGCACGAGGGGATCGCCGATGTTGGCCCCCTCCTCGAAATACCGGCGATGCAGCACGTCGATGAGCGGTTGCTGGAACTCCGGCGGGGCGGCGAGGATGAGCCGGTGGGCGTCCCGCGTCTGCACGCTGCGGGCGAGGTCGAAGCGAAACCGCACGCCCGCCGCCGCCCCGGCCTGCGACACCCGCTCGAACAGCGGCAGCGGGTCCGCCACGCCCTTGGTGCGGCGGAACCAGTCGAGCAGCGGCTCCGGCGACTCCGGGGCCTCGGGGTCGAGCAGAAACGGGCGGTAGGAGACCACCGGCGGCTCGCCCTGCCACTGCCCGATCGCCGCGTCGAGATTCGCCTTCCCGATGCGGCACCACGGGCAGACGAGATCGTGATGGACATCGATGCGCATGTGCTCGTGACCCTTCTCGCCGCGCGCGTGAGCGACTGCGGCGGCCCGCGGCAACCGCGCGCATTGTCGTTCCCCCGGGTGGCCGGGCGCCATGCCCCATGCCTCATGCCCCATGCGTCGCGCCGCGGGACGGGCGGTCCGTCGCCGGGAAGCGGCGCGGGCACAGGTGGCGCGGATGAGCCGCTACTCCGTCCCGGTGATCTCGGCGAGCGCGACGGTCCGGTTCTCGGCGGCGGAGCGGTAGGCGGCGAGCACGGCGGCGATGGTGCCGAGGTTCTCCGCCCCGGCGGTGATGGGCGGGCGGCCGGTCTGGATGGCCTCCATCAGCGAGGCCATCGGGCCGGCGAAGGCATCGGGAATCCACCAGGTCGAGAGCGCGGCCTCGTGCCATGCCAGCGGTTCGCGGTTCGGCTGGAAGCGCAGGGTGTCGACCCGGCCCTGCGGGTAGTCGTAGAGCAGCCCGAGGGTGCCGTCGATGATCCCCTGCGTGCCGAGCCAGCGGAATCGGGCGTAGGCGTCACCGCTCCAGTTGTGGTGGTTGACGTCGATGACCACCCGCAGATCGCCGGGGTAGTCGAGGATGGTCATCGTCCGCGTCTCTCCCACCTCGGGCTGCCCGGGCCACCGGGCATGGCGGGCGGTCACGGCCGCCGGGTCGCCGAACAGGAAGCGGATGGTGTCGAGGTAGTGGATCGAGTGGTACATCACCTCGAGCCGGTCCGAGCCGGCGATCCACGGCCACATGTGCCACGGGGTGCGGATGCTGACCTCGATCCGGGCGTCCGCCGCCTCGCCGAGCGCCCCCTGCCCGATCAGTTGCCGCGAAACCCGGATGCCGGCATCCCAGCGCATCTGCTGGTTGACGGCCAGCACGACCCCGGCCTCCCGCGCCCGGTCCACCAGCTGCAGCGCGACGGCGTACTCCATCCCGAGCGGCTTCTGGCAGAGGAGGTGCTTGCCGGCGGCGATCGCCCGCTCCGCGATCCCGGCCTGCGCCCACGGGGTGACGGCGATGTCCACGATCTCGATGGCGGGGTCGTCCAGCAGATCGTCCAGCGCCGCCGCGACCCGGGGAATGCCATGGTCCCGGGCCGTCCTTGCCGCCGCCTCCGGGTCCTGGTCATGGCAGGCCAGGACCCGCAGCCCGTGCGTGCGGTAGGCCGGGAGATGGGCGTAGTTGACGATGCCGCCGCACCCCACGATGCCGATCCCGTAGTCGTGCTTCTCCGGCATGACGATGGCGTCGTCGATCTCGAATCCCGCAAGGTTCATGGAGGGCTCCCTTCGAGGGTATCGGGTATCGGGGGATGGGTACCGGGCGCCGGGTACCGGGTACCGGGTACCGGGTACCGGGGCTTGGGTGCGGCGCATTCGGCGCAGGCCATCCGGCATGGAGCGAAGGGCTTGCCGCCCGTCGCCCGCCGGGGCGGAACATGCCCCCATGCCGCCTGCCTGGCAGCCGGCCCCCGGTGCACGATACGCGAAGCCCGAAGCCCCAGACCGACTCCCGACTTCCGGCACCCTGCACCCGATACCCAACACCCGACACCCGACACCCGACACCCGATACCCGATACCCGATACCCGATACCCGATACCCGACACCCGATACCCGATACCCGATACCCGATACCCGATACCCGATACCCGATACCCGATACCCGATACCCGATACCCGATCCCCCCGGAGTCCCCTGTGAAGACCGCCTTTCTCGGACCACGCGGAACGTTCACCGAAGAGGCCGCCGTCGCCTGGTCCGGCCCAGACGCCGAACTGCTGCCTTTTTCCTCCTTCCCGCTCGCCGCCGCCGCGACCGAGCGCGGCGAGGCCGACGCCGCCGTCGTTCCCATCTACAACTCCATCGAGGGCGGCGTCAGCGCCACCCTCGACATGCTGATCCAGGGAACCCCGCTGCGCATCTGCGGCGAGGTGGTGCTGCCGGTGCGGCATTTCCTCGTCGCCGCGCCCGGCGCGACCATCGAGGACATCCGCGTCGTCTCCTCCCACCCGCAGGCGCTCGGGCAGTGCCGGGGCTGGCTGCAGCGCCACCTCCCGAAGGCCGACCAGGTGGCGGCCCTCAGCACCGCCGCCGCCGTCGCGGAGGCGGCCGCCGCCGACGGCACGCTCGCCGGCATCGGCACCCGCCGCGCCGCCGACCTCTACGGCGGGCACGTCATTGCGGAGAACCTCCAGGACGACAACTCCAACATGACCCGCTTCATCGCCCTCGCCTTCCGCGACACCGAACCGACCGGGGACGACCGCACCTCCCTCTGCTTCACCACCCACGCCAACGTCCCCGGTTCGCTCAACGGCGTGCTCACCGTCTTCGCCGACGCCGGCCTGCAACTCACCCGCATCGAGAGCCGCCCCATCAAGCACACCCTCGGCGAGTACTACTTCCTGATCGACGTCGAGGGTCACCCGCAGGACCCTCACGTCGCCGCCACCCTCGCCCGCGCCCGCGCCCGCTGTCTCTACTTCGCCGTCTTCGGCTCCTACCAGCGCTTCCCCGTCGAACGGATCGCGGGGTGAGGGGTGGGGTGCGGGGTATCGGGTACCGGGTACCGGGTAC
>JBJTKE010000103.1:0-8257 GCA_046096285.1 Chloroflexota bacterium | reverse complement strand
ATACCCGACACCCGATACCCGTCACCCGGCACCGGGCACCCGAGACCAAGCACCCGACACCCGGCACCCGTCACCCGTCACCCGATACCCGATACCCGATACCCGACACCCCCTACATCGCCGTCGGAGCGGCGATTCCCAGCAGCGCCAGGCCGTTGGCCAGCGCCTGCCGGGTGGCGGCCACCAGCGCCAGCCGCGCCGTGCGCACCGGCTCCTCGCTCTGCAGCACCGGGCAGGCGTGGTAGAAGTCGTTGAACCGCTTGGCCAGGTCGAAGACGTAGTTGGCGATCACCAGCGGGCGATACCCGGCGGCCGCCTCCCGCACATCGTCCGGCAGCGCGGCGATGGCCTGCAGCAGCGACAGTTCCTCCGGGGTGGGCGCGCCGGGTCCGAAGCCGTCCATCCGGGCCGCGAGGTCGGCCGTGGTGACGCCGGCGTGCTCGAGGATGCGGCAGGCGCGGGCGTGGGCATACTGGATGTACGGCGCGGCGTGCCCGTCGAACGAGAGCGCCTCCTCGAGATCGAAGGTGATCGTCTTGTTGTTGTCGCGGGAGAGCATCGCGTACTTCAGCGACCCGATGGCCACCTCCCAGGCGACCCGCTCCTTGTCGGCCGGGGCCATCTCCGGGTTCTTCTCGTCGATGATCTCCCGCGCCCGCGCCACCACGGCGTCGCGGATGTCGTCGTAGACCGGCACGTTGCCCTTGCGGGAGGAGATGACCCCCTCCGGCAGGCGCACCATCTCGTAGGGGAGGTGATGGGCCGCGCTGGCCTGCCCGAATCCCATCAACTCGAGGATCTTGAAGATCTGCTGGAAATAGAGCGCCTGCCGCACGTCCACCACCCAGATGGCGCGGTCGACCCCATACTCCTGGAACTTCTGCTGGGTGAGGGCCAGGTCCTTGGTGCTGTAGAGGGTGGTGCCGTCGGACCGGAGGATGGGCAGCGTGCGGTAGGTCTCGGTCTTGAGGCCGAGTTTCTCGTCGATCTTCACCACCGGCAGGCCGTCGCTCACCTCGGCGATGCCCCGGTCGAGCAGTTCGCGCACGATCGCCTTGCCCGGTTCCTCGACCTCGCTCTCGAAGAACCACACGTCGAAGGACGCCCCGAGTTCCGCGAAGATGCGGCGGAAGTCGGCCAGCGACCACTCCCGCGTCTCTCCCCAGAGCCCCACGAACTCCGGGTCCTGCTCCTCCCAGCGCTGGAAGGTCGCCTTCACCTCGTCGCGCCAGGTCGCGCTGGGCAGCCACCACTCGTCCATGTGAACCGCGAGTTTCTGCCAGGTCGCGAGGCGCTCCTCGGGGGTGGTGGTCGGCTCCGGCATTCCCTCGACCGGCGGCAGCAGGCGCGGGTGCTCGATGGCGTCCACCAGTTGCTCGCCCACGATCGGCCAGAGCCGGGAGATCACGTCCTGCCGGAAGAGCAGGTCGTCCTTGATCGCCTGCGCGTTGGCCACCCGCCCGAGCAGATAGGCGATGTCCTCGCCGACCACCTCGTCGCCCTCGCCGCCCTCCTTCCAGAGCCGCTTCAGCATGCGGTCGATGGCGGCGATGAACTGCTGGTCCTCGGTGGAGAGCAACAGCAGGAACTCGAGGACGTCCTTCCGGAAGTTGAGCCGCGCGTCGGCCTCGGCGTAGACCTCGCCCAGCCAGCGGCCCCGGGCCTCGGCCTCCGCCGGTTCCTCCCCCCGGTGGAAGTTCTCGTAGCACCAGAGGCACTTGATGACGTGCATCCCGATGTCGCCGATATAGTTGGCGTCCTTCACCTGGTAGCCGGCGGCCCGCATGATGTGGGACAGGCTGACTCCGAGGCAGGAGTTCCGCAGGTGGCCGACGTGGAACGCCTTGTGGGTGTTCGGCTGGGAGTGCTCGATCATCACCAGTTCGTCGATGGCCGGCGCGGAGCCGTAGGCGGACCCGCGCTCCAGCACCTCGCCGATCAGCCGGGCCGCGATGCGGTTGCTGTCGAACGCGATGTTGATGTAGCCGTTGACCGCCTCCACCGAGGCGAACCCCGCGCCCTCAAGCCGGGACACGATCTCCTGCGCGAGGGCGGGCACCCGTTCCCGCGCCAGCGACCCGGCGAGGTTCTTCGCCTCCTTCTTCGACAGGCCCTCCAGTTTGCCCTCCCGCTCCAGTTCCGCCGTCACCGCGTCGCTGGCGAGGCCGAAGCAGACGGAACTCGCCACCCCCCACGTTCCCTCGAAGGGGAGCGGGCGAAGGTCGACCATCCGCGCCGGCAGGCCGAGGCCCTCGATGGCGGCGGCGATGGCCACCGCCGCGCGCGCCTCCTCGCGGGCGATGATGCCGGTGGCGGCTGGCTGGGAAGCGGTGGCGGCCTGGTCGGTCATGGGATCGGGGGTCCTCCGGTCGGCGGCTGATCGTACGGATGCGGATGCGGACAGGTGTTCCGCCAGCCCCGGCGAGGGCCGATCCGCACACCAACGCCCGCGGCGCGGGCCGGAGCGCGACGTCGCGGGCTGGCGGTTTTCCCAATGATAGTGCCCCGCGCGGCGGCGGGGCACGTTTCGGGGGTACCGGGAGCGGCGGGAGGCCGCGGGCCGGGCCGCCTGAGCGCGCGAGGGGCGGATTTCACCCAAATCGATCGCCGTGCCCGGGGGCAGGCGGGAATGGATCCCCTCACCGGGACCCACGTCAAGCCGCCCGGCGTCCCCACAGGGTCGCGCGAGGGGCGGCCGGGATCGCCTAGCGGCGCGTCAGGGGCGGCTGCAGGAACCAGCCGATGCCCACCGCCGCCACGCCAAGCCCGGCGATCGCGGCGATCAACTGCTTCCAGCCGAGCCCCGCGCCGCCGCCGCCGAGGAACGGCACGTTGTCCGCCGCCAGCGCCAGCACGGTCACAGCGATGCCCGCCACCGCGATCACCACGGAAAGGCCGCGTACGATGGGATGCGTTGCCGTCTGCGGCTTCACCGCGCACAACCCCTGTCGATGACCGTACATCCCGGCGAGATGGCCAAGATTACCACAAATCACGGCGAACGTATGCGCACAATGCGTGCCGTCGCGGCATCGCGTCCGGCGGTCGGGCGTCCGTGCGCCTGCCCCGGGCCACCCGTCCGCTATACTCGGTGCTCAGGGCCGGACGCCGGGCCACGACACGGGAGACGGGAGCGCCATGGAAGTCATCGCCGGGGTCCTGATCTGGGTGCTGAACCTGCTCACCTACGCGTTGATCGGCCGGGCCCTGCTGTCGTGGTTCGATCCCGGCGGCAACTGGCAGATCTCCCGCGTGCTGGCCGACATCACCGAGCCGGTAATCGCCCCGATCCGCCAGATCGTGCCGCCCATCGGCGGCATGCTCGATCTCTCCTTCATCATCGCCATCGTGCTGATCAACGTCCTGCAGCGCTTGCTGGTGGGCGCCATCTCGGGGTAAAACTCCGCGGCATTCGCCGCCGGGTTGGGGAGAACGTCATGCTTCGGTTGCTCACCACGCTCTACACGCTCGTCTTCGTGCTGATGGTGGCGCTCGCCATCATGTCGGTGCTCGGCGTCTTCTCCGATCCGTTCGTCGATCCGGGGATGTAGTCCTCCCGGAGCCGCGCGCTTCGACCGCCCCCTTGCCCGCGTGCGGGCAAGGGGGTTTGCCGTCCCCGCCGGACCGCGCAGGCCTCAGCGGTCCGCCGCCGGCCCGCCCGCCAGCGCCGGCACGCAACGAGCCCCGCTCCCGCCGCGACGGGAGAGGGGCCCGGGATGGGGGCGCAGCGGATCGAACCGGTCCTGCGATCCCGCGGGCGCGCCTGCCCGCGACGCGGGACGAGGCGCGCTCCGCTAGCCCTGCTTCGCGTTGCCGGCGAGGGTGAACCCGGCGGCGCGCGCGTCGCCCTCGGTGGCGAAGCAGAACTCCGGGATCGTCACCGAATACGACGGATCTTCCGGCCGGTGGTAGAACCCGGACTGCAGGTTGCCCTTGACCGGGTTCGCCTTCGGGCAGGTCTTGCCACGCGGCCGCACCGCGCCCGCCGGCGCCGGCGGGCGGGGTTCCGCCTTCGCGGCAGGCTTCGCCGCCCCGCGAGACGGCCCCTTCGCAGCGGTCGGCCCGCCGCGCGTCCGACGGGGTTTTTCTACGCCAGCGCCGGCCTCTGCGCCGCCTGCTCCACGCCGCGGGGCGCGGGTGAAGCCCGCCGCGGTCGCCGCCGCCTCGAGGTTGAAGCAGAACTCGGGCACGGTGGCGGTGTAGGCGAAATCGCCCGGCAGGTGGTAGAGCCGCGACGGCAGGTTGCCCTTGATCGGGAACTCCGGCGGGCATTCCGCGCCGCCAGCGTGCGCCACCGCGCCGCCCGGGATCGGCCCCTCCCACCCGCGCGGCGCCGCGCCAGCGGCGATGCCCTCGATGGCCTGCTCCTGCCGCAGCCAGCCGCCGTCTCCACCCTCGCGGGCTGCGCCGCCGGTGGTGAAGCCGGGCTGCAGGTCGCCGCCCATGTCGGCTGCATCCGGCGCGCTGCCGCGGGCCGCGCCGCGGCCGGACCCGCCGCCTCCGGGAACCACGCCCTCGATCGCCTGCTCCTGCGCCAGCCAGCCGCCAGCCTCGCCCGGCATCACGTCCCGCGGCATCGGCGCGGCTTCGGGCAGGCCCGCCCGCGCCGCTTCCGCCGCCTGCCGCCCGACCGCGCCCTCCGGGGTGAGCGGCAGGGCCGCGGCCTCCCCGGTCAGCGGCATGCCGCCACGGACGCCCATGCCCGCGCCCGCGCCATGCCCGGCGTCCGGCGCGGCGGCGACCTCTCCAGCCACCCCGGCGTACCCGCCGAACGACGGCGCGGCATCGGCCAGCGGCGAACGGGTGGAGGCGGCCGCGCCCGCGTCGGCGGCCGCGGCAGGCGTCCGCCCGAGGGCCTCCGCCGCGCCCGCGAGCGCGGCGGCCGGCGCGCCGAGTCCGGTCAGGCTGCCCGCGCGCTCGGCGGCAGGAACGGCGCCCTCGCCGCCCGCCCACGTGCCGCTCGAGATCTCGCCGTAGCCCACGGACCCGGAGGCCGCGCCCGCCATGCCAAGCAGGGTCGCCTCGGTGGGGATGGCGGCGATGCTGGCGGCGGCGGGTTCGACCGCGTTCATGGGCAGCCCGGCTGCCAGCGCGAGGTCCTCGACGCCCGCTTCGATCGCGGCGAACCGCTCCTCCACCCAGGCGAGCGCGCGCGCCGTCTCATACCCGGGCGCGGGGCGGTGCGGGGTGTTCAGCCGGGGATCGACCTTCCGCATCTCCTCGATCGGTGCGCCTGCGCCGTCGAAGTCGCCCGCGACCCACGCGCCCCCCTCGCCGGAGGGCGTGTAGACCGGGATCAACTCCTCCGCCGTCCCGAGCTGAGACAGCGGCCGCCGCTTCCCCAGGGTCGGGCGCGGGATCACCGCGGAGGTGTTGCCGGGCACGGTGCCGCGGTCCGGGGTCATGCCCGGGATCTGCGGCGAGCCGACGGCGCCCGGCGCGTCCGGCAGATCGCGGATCACCTGGCGCGTCGCCCTGGTGTCGAGTTCCGCCGGTTGGGATCGCCGCCGCGGCCGTTCGCCGCCTGACCACTCCGCCATGATGTCCTCCGGGTGCCGGGTATCGGCTGTTGGGTATCGGGTATCGCGTATCGGGTATCGCGTATCGGGTGTCGGGTGTCGGGGGCGTTGCGCGAGGCCGCTAGCCCATCAGCCCGCACAACTGCTCGACGCCGACGTTGCCGCCGGATATGGTGACCCCGACGCGCTTGCCGCGTCCATCGACCTTGCCGGAGAGCAGCGAGGCCAGCGCCGTCGCGCCGCTCGGTTCGGCCACGATTTTCACCTTTTCGAAGAGAAACCGCATGGTCTCCTTCGTCTCCTCGTCGCTCACCAGCGCGATCCGGGAGACGAGCGGGCGCACCGTCGGCCAGGTGAGCTTGCCGGGAGCCTCGGTCTGCTGCCCGTCCGCGATGGTCCGCGGCACCTCGGCCAGCCGCACCCGCTCGCCCTTCGCGTAACTCTGCGCCCAGTCGTCCCCGGCCGCGGGCTCGACGCCGATGACCTCGATCGACGGCTGCATCCCCTTCGCCGCGGTGGCCGCGCCCGCGATCAGCCCGCCGCCGCCCACGCAGACCAGCAGCAGGTCGAGATCGCCGGTTTCCTCCAGCAGTTCCAGCGCCAGCGTGCCCTGCCCGGCCATCACCCCGATGTTGTCGTAGGGGGAGATGTAGGTGGCGTTCTTCTCGGCAGCGGTGTCCAGCGAGAGTTGCAGCCGGTCCTGCGTGTAGCGGTCGTAGATGATGACCTCGGCCCCGAGCGAGCGGGTGGAGTCGAGTTTCATTCGCGGCGCATCCTCCGGCATGATGATCCAGGCCGGGATGCCGTGCAGTTTCGCGGCGAGCGCGATGGCCTGCGCGTGGTTGCCGCTCGACGCGGTGACGACCCCGCGCTTGCGGTCCTCCGGGGCCATCATGCTGATGGCGTTGTAGGCCCCGCGGAACTTGAAGGCCCCGATCCGCTGGAAGTTCTCGCACTTGAGAAAGACCTGCGCGCCGGTCCGCTCGTCGAGCGCCTGCGAGGTCATCACCGGCGTGCGGATGGCCACCCCGGCCAGTCGCTCCCGCGCGGCGAGCACGTCGTCGAGGCCGATGGCGGGGCGGTCCAGATCGGCGGGAACCGGGTAGATGGTCGGGGTCGGTGCGGCGGTCACGGAACGTTGCCTCCGGGGGGAACGCAATACCGCCCGGAAGGGTAGCAGAGACGGCCGCGGCCCGGACAGCCGCCCCGAAGCCCCGTCGTCCCGAAGCCGAACGGCCCCCGCCGAAGCGAGAGCCGTCCGGTCCGTCAAGCCCGGCCATGCTCACCGGGCGGCAGGAACGGGCAACCGGGCCGAAGCGCGCCGGGGTCCCGTGGGCCGGAGCGCCCGGTGAACATCGGCGCTCCGGCGTTCACTCCCGCCCGGGGCCCGGGATCAGGATGCCTTCCAGACCGCAATGCGGTAGTTCAGCCAATCGGACACGTACAACTCGGTGTCATCAGGCGAAAGCGCGAGATACTGGGGTTTGTTGAACTGGTCGCTTGCCGTGCCGGAGCCGCTGCCGAGCGGCGTCAACGCCTCCCATGCGGCCGCGGCCGAGGCGCGGGACCACCGGGCAACCCGGTTGTTGGACGTGTCCCCGACGAACATCTTGAGGCCGTCGGATGAGAGCGCGATCCCTCGCGGCTTGTTGAACTGGTCGTTGCCCGCCCCCTCGCCGTTGCCGATCAGCACGGACCATTGCCAGGCGGCGCTGGCGTTCGCGCGCGTCCAGACCGACACCCGGCTGTTGGAGCGATCCACCACAAAGAGTTCGAGGCCGCCGGGAGCAAGCGCAAGGCCACGCGGCGACGCGATCTGGTTGTTGGCGGACCCGGAGCCGTTGCCGAGCGGGGTCTGCGCCTGCCACGTCGCGGCGGTCGACGTTCTCGTCCACACCGACACCCGGTGACCGTAGGAATCGGCGACATACAGTTCGAGTCCGTCTCCGGTCATCGCCATGCCGTCCGGGGTCTTGAACCCGTCGTTGCCATCGCCCGGCGCAGAGCCTATCGGGGTTTGCTGCTGCCATGCCGAGGACGTCGAGGCGCGGGTCCAGGTCCGCACTCTCCCCCTGGGGTTCGACGGCGAGGTATTGAACCCGTAGGAATCGTCCTCGAACAGTTCGAGCCCGTTGTCCGACAGCGCCACGTTCCACGGAGCATAGGGAGCGGTGAGCGGGGTCTGCGCCTGCCAGGCCGCGCTCGCGGAGGCGCGGGTCCAGATCTTGATCTTCTTGGCGGTGTAGTCCGCGACGTACATCTCGAGTCCGCCGTTCGCGAGGGTGATCCCATACGGCCCCTCGAACTGGTCGTCGTTCGTCCCCTGGCTGCCGAAGGGCGTCTGGGCCGTCCAGGTCAGGGCGCCCGTGCCCCCGCCGCCCACGAGGCACTGGCCGGTCTGGGCGTGGAAGTATCCGGCGCAGGTGGCCGCCGTGTTGCCGGACACATTGGACGCGGTCAGCGTGCTGTCCACCTCCGCCCGGCCCGGCGCGGACCACGCTCCGCCGCCCGCCGCCGATGCCGTGTTCCCCGAGATCGCCGCCGATCCTCCCAGCGTCAGGCTCGCCCCGCTGCCGGTCACCGCCACGCCGCCGCCGTTGCGGCCGCTGTTCCCGGTGACCGCCGCCGATCCCTCGATGGTGAGCGCCGACCCCTCGACCAGGATGCCGCCGCCGTCGCCGGCGGTCGCGTTGCCGGCCACTCGCGCCTGGTCCGCGATCCGCGACGCCGCCGCCTGC
>JBJTKE010000102.1:0-1894 GCA_046096285.1 Chloroflexota bacterium | reverse complement strand
CCACAAGCCACAAGCCCACAAGCCCACAAGCCCATCAGCCCATCAGCCCACAAGCCCCACGCAGGAGGAACCCATGTATCTCGGATTGAAGAACCGGACGTTCGTGATCGGCGGCGGCAGCCGGGGGCTGGGGCGGGCCATCGCGGCGGCACTGGCCGCGGAGGGGGCGCGGGTGCTGCTGGTCTCCCGCGACGGCGCGGCGTTGGCGGCGGCGGCGCGGGACCTCGGCGCCGGGGCCATCGCCTGCCCGGCCGACATGGCCGACCCCGGCGCGCCCGCCGTCCTCGCCGCCGCGGTGGACGAGCACTTCGGCGGCGCGCTCGACGGGCTCGTCATCAACGCCGGCGGCCCTCCCGGCGGCAAGGCCCTCGACCTCACCGACGAGCAGTGGCTGCAGTCCTACCAGTTGCTGATCGGCGGCCCGCTGCGGGTCCTCAAGGCGCTCACCCCGAAGATGACCGACGGCTCCTCCATCCTGTTCGTCACCAGCACCTCGGTGCGGCAGCCGATCGTCAACCTCGACTCCTCCAACGTGCTGCGCCCCGGCGTGGCGGCGCTGGCCAAGACGCTGGCGCGCGACCTCGCGCCGCGCATCCGGGTCAACAGCATGGGCCCGGGCCGGTTCGACACCGACCGCGTCCGCACCCTCGATCAGGCGCGGGCCGACCTCGCCGGCATCACCCCCGAGCAGGTCAAGGCGCAGGCCAGCGGCGCGATCCCGCTCGGCCGCTACGGCGACCCGCAGGAGTTCGGCCGCTTCGCCGCCTTCCTGCTCTCGCCCGCCGCGTCCTACGTCAGCGGCCTGTCGGCGATGGTGGACGGCGCGATGGTGACCGCGCTGCCGTAGCCCCATGGCCCCGTCGCCCGTCAGATCACCGCGTCGTCCACGCCGGCGAGTTGGCGCAGCAGTTCCGTCTGGCCGACGTGGTAGGTCTCGTGCCAGTAGAGGAACGCCGCCATCTCGCCGACGGTGCGCGGCTCGCTCTTCGGCGCCTCGCTGGCGAGATGCTCCGGGGTGATCGCGGCGAGCACGGCCGCGATCCGCTCCTGCTGCCGCCCGATCGCGTCGAGGATGTCCGCGAGCGGCAGCACGTCCGGGCCGTCCGCGAGGATGGGCAGGGAGCCCATGTCGTAGCGGGGCACGGGATCCTCGCCGAGGATCTTCTCCTCGCTCATGGCCTCGAGCAGGTAGTCGCGGTGGATGGCGATGTGGCCGAGCACCCAGTTCAGGCAGTTGCCGCGGACGGGGGGCTGGAGGAGGCTGTCGGCGTGGGTGAGGCCCGCCGCCTGCCGGGCGATGATGCGGGCGTTGCCGGCGTACTCGCTGGCGAGCTGGGCGGCGTCGAGGACGGAAGGGGCAGGCATTTCGGCTCCCGGATGGCGCGGACGGTTTCCGCGGCAGGGTAGCGCATCGGCGGGGACGCGGGCGGGGCCCGGGCAGGCCCGGGCTCAGGCGCAGACGGTGTCGCGGCAGACCCCGCAGCAGCAGACGGCGTCGCCCCCGAAGGAGCAACTCGCGCCGGATTCGGGGCAGCAGCGGCCGGCGAGGCGCCAGGACGGCGCCGGATCGGCGCAGCACTCGGCGCCGCAGGAGCAGGTGACGTCGCCGGCGATGGCGGACTTGCGGCAGAAGCCGTCGGCGCAGAAGGTCGTGCCGGGGAGCCTGTCGCAGGCGCCGGGCCGGTAGCCGTGGCGGATCAGCGGGAAGCAGCGGGCCCCGCAGGGGGCGGACTTGCCGCCGCAGGCGCATGCCCCGTTCCGGCACGCGCCGCCGGCGCAGCAGGCCGTCTGCCGGGTGCAACCCGCGCCCAGCCGGACGCAGCGCTCGCCGCCGCCGGACCGTTGCGCCGACCGCGATCCTGACCCTGCGCGGCGAAGGCGGGTCCGGCGGCGG
>JBJTKE010000101.1:0-2376 GCA_046096285.1 Chloroflexota bacterium | reverse complement strand
GACCGGACCGGGGATTCAACCCTGTCCGGGGGGCGGCTCCCCTCCCCGCCCGCCGGGGCTATGATTGCCGCCTGCGGCCCGCGGGGCCCGGAGGGGAGCGGAGACGATGGCGCTTGTCGGCGGTCGGGAGATGCTCGTCGCGGCGCGGGCGGGCGGCTACGCCATTCCCGCGTTCAACGTGTTCAACCTCGAGATGGTGCAGGCCGCGCTGGCGGCGGCGGCCGCGGAGCGGTCCCCGGTTGTCATCCAGGTCAGCCCGCGCACCGCAGGCTACGCCGGGTTGCCGGTCATCTCGGCCATCGTGCGCGTGCTGGCGGCGGAGTGCCCGGTTCCGGTGGCCCTGCACCTCGACCACGGCCCCGACCTCGGCGCGGTGGAGGATGCCCTCTTCGCCGGGTTCACCTCGGTGATGTACGACGGCGCGGACCTGCCCTTTGCGGAAAATGCGAGCCGCAGCGCCGAGGTGGTCCGGGTCGCCCATGCCGCCGGAGCGAGTGCCGAGGCCGAACTCGGGCAGGTCGGCCACGTCGGGGACGCCGCGCCGGTGGACGGCTTCACCGACCCCGGGGAGGCCCGCGTCTTCGTCGAGGCGACCGGCGTCGATGCCCTCGCCGTCTCCATCGGCACGGTGCACGGGATGGCGGCCACCGGCGCCCGGATCGACATCGCCCGGATCGCGGCGCTGCGGGAGGCCGCGGGCGTGCCGCTCGTCATGCACGGCTCCTCCGGCGTGGACGACGAGAGCCTCGCCGCCGCCATCCGCGCGGGCATCACGAAGGTCAATCTGTCCACCGCGCTGCAGCGGGAGTTCATGAACGCCCTGCGGGCCAGCGCGGCCATGCCGGGACACGAGACCGACGCCCGCGCCGTGCTCGGCGACGCCCGTGACGCGGTGATCGCGGCGGCCCGGCGGCGGATCGGCGTGCTTGGTTCGGCGGGCAAGGCGTAGCAGGATTTCGGGCGAGCCGGCGGGACCCCGCCGGCTCGCGGCAATCGGCGGACCGGCATCGGGGTCCGGCCACGGGAGGGCGCAATGAGCGCGGAGCGGTATGACGTCATCGTGGCGGGCGTGGGGTCGATGGGCTCCGCGGCCTGCATGCACCTCGCCCGGCGCGGGCTGAAGACGCTCGGGCTGGAGCGCTATGACATCCCCCACACGATGGGCTCCCACCACGGCTTCACCCGGATCATCCGCCTCGCCTACTACGAGCATCCCAGCTACGTGCCGCTGCTGCGCCGCGCCTTCGAACTGTGGCGCGAACTGGAGCAGGGCTACGGCGAGACGCTGCTGCACGTGACCGGCACCATCGACGCGAGCGGCGAGGACGAGGTGGTCTTCCAGGGATCGCTGGCGTCCTGCCTGCTGCACGACATCCCTCACGAGGTGCTGGACGGCGACGAACTGCACGCCCGCTTCCCCGGCTACCGGCTGCCTGCCTCCCACCGGGCGCTGTTCCAGCCGGACGGCGGGTTTCTCGTCCCGGAGGCCTGCGTCGTGGCCCATGCCCTCGCCGCGGCCGAGGCCGGGGCGACGATCAGGGCCCGCGAGGGCGTCACCGGCTGGGAGGCCGGCCCGGACGGGGTCACGGTGACGACCGACCGGGGCAACGTGTACCGCGCGGATCAACTTGTCCTCTCCACCGGGGCATGGATGGGCAAGATGATTCCCGGATTCGCGCCGCTGGCCGTGCCGGAACGGCAGGTGCTGGGCTGGTTCCAGCCGCTGGTCCCGGCCGAGTTCACGCCCTCGACCTTCCCGGTGTTCAACCTGCTGGTTCCCGAGGGGCGCTACTACGGCTTCCCGGTCCACGGCGTGCCGGGGTTCAAGATCGGCCGCTACCACCACCTCGACGAGGTGGTGGACCCGGACGATTTCGACCGCGAACCGAACGCCCGCGACGAGGCGGTCCTGCGCGACGTCACCGCGAAGTACTTCCCGGACGCCGCCGGCGAGACGGTCGGCCTGCGCGCCTGCATGTTCACCAACACGCCGGACGAGCATTTCATCATCGACCGCCTGCCGGGCCACCCGAACGTGGTAGTCGCCTCCCCCTGCTCGGGCCACGGGTTCAAGTTCGCGTCCGTGATCGGGGAGATCATCGCGGAGATCGTGCAGCGGGACGACACCGCCCTCGACATCGGCCTGCTGCGGTTGGCGGAGGGGCGTTGGTAGGGGTTTGCGGGCTTGTGGCTTGTGGCTTGTGGCTTGTGGCTTGTGGCTTGTGGGTTTGTGGCTTGTGGCTTGTGGCTTGTGGGGTTGCAGGGGCCGTTTCAGATGAGGTGGCCGTTGTTCGGCGCAGGAAAGCGGCACGCGCCGGTTGATTGATGACCGGGGGGAGCGCCGGGGGCCGCGGGCAATCGGGTTGGGGGCGTGGG
>JBJTKE010000100.1:0-4292 GCA_046096285.1 Chloroflexota bacterium | reverse complement strand
CATCGGAGCGTGACATGAAGCACCTGTCGTTCAACGAGATGATGGCCCGCCGGTTCGCGGCGGATCACGAGATGAGCCGCCGCCGCCTGCTCGCGCAGGGCGTCAAGGTGGGCGCGGCATTCGCCGCCGTCGGCGCGCTCGGCCGCCTCGCTTCCGGCGACGCCTCGGCAGAGGGCGTGGTCCTCAAGGAAATCGGGCTTTCGCTCACCGAAGATCCCCGCATCCTCTCGAAGTTCAAGGAGGATACCGGGATCGAAATGCAGGGAAACTCGCAGATTCTCGGCAATCAGATCACCTTCTGGCTCCAGAACTTCAAGGACTATGATGTCAACCAGGTCAATTTCAGCCAGAACGCGCCGCTGCTGGCGCAGGGCGCAATCCAGCCTTACCCCACGAAAGACGTTCCGGCGTGGAACGATCAGGTGATGGAGTTGTTCCGCCTGCCAGATGTTCCGGGGTACAGCGCCAAGTCCCAGTGGCCACTCGCCGGGACCTACACGAAGGAGGCGTTGGAGGCGAAGACCTACGACTCCTTCATCGGCACCCCGACCTGGTTCGGCTTCGATGCCTTCGGCTATCTCCGCGGGCAGGCGCAGGGCGATGTCGCCTCCTATGGTGCGATTTTTGACCCGGCCAACAAAGGACATGCAACGCTGCTCAACGAGCCGATCACCGCGGTCATGAAGGTCGCCACCTACCTTCAGGGCATCGGCCAGGCCACCTTCTCCAACGCCATCAACAACCTGTCAAAGGATGACCTCAAAGTCTGCTTCGACTTCCTCGCCCAGAAGAAGTCCGAGGGCCAGTTCCGCCTGTTCTGGTCCGACTTCGGCCAGTTGGTCGACCTGCTCGTCGCAGGCGAAGTCTGGGTGGGCGACTTCTGGGCCAGTGCCTGCGCCGCCGCGGCCGCATCCGGTGCTGATGCCGTCTTCGTCAACAACCCCACAGAAGGCAGCAACGGCTGGATCCAGGGCGCCACGGTCTCCGGCGCCACCCAGCATCTGCCTGAGGTGATGCAGTTCATCAACTGGTACCTCGATAGCGGCGTGCCGGGGTCCATTCTCGGCGTCCAGGGTTACTACTCGCCGCGCCCGGACAAGGTGCAGCCGCTCCTCGAAGCGCAGGAGTCGCCGATGGAGGGCGTCAACGCCTGGGAGTACTGGTACCAGGGCCCGGACCCCGAGGCCAGGCCGTCTCTCGCCGACCGCCTTCCGAAGGTCGCCGACTGGCAGGCCTACCCGGACGAGTACGAGGAGTACTCGCGCCTCTGGACGGCGTTCACCGCCGGTTAGCGGATCGCGGCGACGCTGGCGCGGCCATCACGGCCGCGCCGGCGTCCCGTTCAGGGAGAGCCGATGAGCGCCACAACCTCGGCCCCGCAGGCTGACGCCGCATTCGCCGCAGAGGGCGAAAACGAACGCATGCACCAGGCTCGCCAGACCCGCCGGGCCTGGTTGCTGCTCACGCCTGCCCTGGTCGTCATCCTTGTCGCCGCCATCGCGCCGCTCCTCGTCATCGCCTGGGTCAGCTTCTGGAACACCGACGGGCTGGTGCTGAACCGAACCATCGACCCTGCGGCGTGGCAGCGCGTGCTCGTCGACCCGACGTTTTACAAGTTGACGTTTTCCACGCTGCGGACGGTGATCATCGTGCTGGTCCTGGTCGGGGTGCTTGGGCTGGTGTCCGGCTACTACCTCGCCCGGTTTGTCACCAGCCGAAAGCTGCAGGCCGCCCTGCTGATGCTGGCCATCCTGCCATTCTGGACCAGTTACCTTATCCGGATCATTACCTGGCAGCCATTGTTCGGGAACAGCGGCGTCATCAACTTCTTCCTCGCCCAGCTCGGCCTGCCCAAAATGGAGCTCTTCCTGTACAACCAGCGGGCGATGATCTTCGCAATGACGTCCCTCTACGTGGTCTTCGTGATCGGTCCCGTGTTCTGGTCGCTCTCACGCATTGACGACGATGTCATCGCCGCCTCCCGCACCCTGGGCGCATCGCCGTGGACCACTTTCCGCACGGTCGAATTGCCGCTTGCCCGCGGCGGGCTCGTGGTCGGGCTGTTCTTCGCCGCTATCTTCCTCTTCGGCGACTACGCCACCAGCCGGCTCATTGGCGGCGGCACCAGCCCGATGCTTTCCGACGCCATTTCCCAATACGCCGGTTCCGGTCAGTGGCCGGTGGCCGCGGTCCTGGCCGTCGTCCTGTTCATCATCGCCATCGTGGTCCTCGGCCTGCTGATGCGGGTTTACGACCTCCGCAACGAACTCTAGGAGGGGAGGCACATGCAACTCAGCGCCGGCCAACGCTGGTTCCGGTTCTTCGGCGGGGTGGTGTTCGCCCTGATCCTGGTGATCCTCTATGCCCCGTTCGTGATCATGGGCGTGCTCTCCTTCGCCGAGCGGACCACGGCGGTCTTCCCGCCCAAGGAGTTTTCGCTCATTTCCTACCGGAAGCTCTTCGACCCCGGCAATTTCGACCTGTACCGGATTCCCGGCGAGCCGCTCGTCAACTACCTGCGGCCTATTGGCCTCTCGCTCACGATGGCGCTGCTCACCTCGGTGATCGCCACCACGCTCGCGCTGATGGCGGCACTGGCCTTCCGCGAGCGCTTCCGCGGCCGCGGCGTGATGTTCTACGTGCTGCTCCTCGGGATGGTGACGCCCGGCATCATCCTCGGTCTCGGGTTCCGCCTGTTCGCCGACCAGATCGGCCTGCCAACCGGTTGGCAAACCACCGGGCTGCTCACCCATATCGCCTGGACCATGCCCTTCGGCTTCATCGTCTTTCTCATCTTCCTCAACCGCTTTGACCGCACCATCGAGGAGGCGGCTTCGGTGCTTGGGGCCAGTGGCTGGGAGGTCTTCCGTACGGTCACCCTGCCGGTGCTGGCCCCCGCCGTGCTCGCCTCGCTGCTGTTCGGGTTCACCCTGTCCTTCGACGAGATCCAGCGCTCCTCGCTGGTGCTTGGCAGCGACCAGACCTTGCCCATTGCCATCATCGGCGCGACCACCGTGCGCATCACCCCCGTGCTGTACGCCCTCGGCTCGCTGATCGCCCTCGTTTCGTTCGTGTTCGTCGCGTTCTACCTCCTCTTCTTCGAGCGGGAGCGGCGCCGGTTCTACGGGGGCGCACCAGCCGACGAAGAGGAATCTGGCATCGAGGACAGCGGCGAGGCCGCCGCAGGAAGGGGTGCACCCGCATGACCTACCGGATTTCCGTCGATACCGGCGGCACCTTCACCGACGTGGTGCTGGCCGCCGGGGACGGCGCCCTCCGTATCGGCAAGGCCCTCACCACGCCGAAGCGCGCGTTCGAGGGCATCGCCAATGCGTTGGACGACCTCGCCGCCGCGCTCGGCGTGTCGGCCCGCGAGTTGCTCGGCCAGACCGAAACCTTCACCTACGGCACCACCCGCTCCACCAACGCCATCGTCGAGGGCAAGACGGCGCGCACCGCCTTCTTCACGACGCGCGGCTTCCCGGACATCCTCCTGCTGCGGGAGGGCGGCAAATTCGACCCCTTCAAGCAGATTCCCTATCCGGCTCCGTACATCCCGCGTCATCTAACCTTCGAAATCGGTGAGCGAATCGACTCCGAGGGCGAGGTCTTCCTCCCGCTCGACGAAGGCAGCGTCGTCGCCGCCATCGAACGGTGCCGGGACCTCGGCGTGCAGGCGGTTGCGGTCAGCCTGCTCTGGTCGGTGGTCAACCCCGACCATGAGCTGCGGGTCGCGCAGTTGCTCGACGAGCGCCTGCCGGGGGTCCCGTACACCCTTTCCCACCAGCTCAACCCCGTCGTCCGCGAGTACCGGCGAAGTTCCTCCTGCGCCATCGACGCCTCGCTCAAGCCCCTCATGCAGGAGCACCTCTCCCAGCTCGACGGCGATCTCCGCGCCGCCGGGTTCTCCGGCCACCTGTTCATCGCCACCTCCTTTGGCGGGTCGTGGCGGCCGGGCGAGGTGATCGACCGGCCGATCTACTCGGTCGGGTCCGGGCCATCGATGGCCCCGGTGGCGGCGGTGACCTATTCCGCCGCCGAGGGCGCGGGCGCCGGGATCGCCGCTAGCCTGCTGGTCTGCGACACCGGGGGAACCACCTTCGACGTCGGTCTGGTCAACGACGGACAGATCAACTACACCTCCGAGACCTGGCTCGGCGGCAAGTGGATCGGGCACATCACCGGCATCCGCTCGGTCGACGTCAAGTCCATCGGCGCGGGCGGCGGCAGCATCGCCTGGATCGACACCGGCGGCCTGCTGCGGGTCGGCCCGAAGAGCGCCGGCGCGGACC
>JBJTKE010000099.1:0-11540 GCA_046096285.1 Chloroflexota bacterium | reverse complement strand
GGCATATCCCTTGAAGGCATGCGAAAAACCCTGCCGGAAGGGAGCGGCGGCTTTGCTATGATCCGGGTGGGATTCGGTCGGAGATCGAAAAGGCGGCGGCGGCGCCGCGGCGGGAGGATGGCAGGTGGCCGGCGATCTGCTGCTCGGGGTCGATATCGGAACCTACAGTTCGAAGGGCGTGATCTGCCGGCCGGACGGCGACGTGGTGGCGACGGCGACGATCGAGCACGACCTGCTGCTGCCGAGACCGGGGTGGGCCGAACATGACCCGGAGCGGACGTGGGGGGGCGAGTTCGTTGGGCTGACCCGGCAGATGCTGGCGCAGGGGATCGACGGCGGGGCGGTCGGAGCGGTGGCGGTGTCCGGGATCGGCGCCTGCCTGCTGCCGGTGGACGCGGCCGGGAATGCGCTGCGGATGGGGATCCTGTACGGGATCGACACGCGGGCGTCGGAGGAGATCGCCTGGCTGAACGACCGCTTCGGCGAGGCGGCGATGTTCGACCTGGGCGGGATGGCGCTGACGTCGCAGGCGATCGGGCCGAAGATCCTGTGGCTGAAGAATCGCGAGCCGGAGGTGTACCGGCGGGCCCACATGATGCTGGCGGCGTCGTCCTACCTCGTGCAGCGGCTGACCGGGGAGTTCGTGATGGATCACCACACGGCCTCCTACTACAACCCGCTGTACGACTTGCGCGGGGCTCGCTGGGACGCGACGTTCTCGGAACCGATCGTGGACCTGGCGAAACTGCCGCGGCTGCTGTGGTCGAACGAGATCGCCGGGCAGGTGACCGCGGCGGCGGCGGCGGAGACCGGACTGGCCGCGGGCACCCCGGTGACGGCGGGCACGATCGACGCGGCGGCGGAGGCCATCAGTGTCGGGGTGATCGATCCGGGCGACATGATGGTGATGTACGGGACGACGATGTTCTTCATCCACGTGACCGGGGCGCCGGTGCCCGACCCGCGGATGTGGTCGACGGCGTATCTGCTGCCGGGAATGTACGCGATCGACGGCGGGATGAGCACGACCGGGGCGCTGACCCGGTGGTTCCGCGACACGCTGGGCACGCCGGAGTTGGAGGCGGAGGCGGCGGGCGGGCCGAACGCCTACGCGGCGCTGGCCGATCTGGCGGGGGCCGTGCCGCCGGGGTCGGACGGGCTGATCTGCCTGCCGTACTTCGCGGGGGAGCGGACGCCGATCAACGACCCGGACGCGCGCGGCATGTACGTGGGGCTGACGCTGACGCACACGCGGGGGCACCTGTACCGGGCGAGCCTCGAGGGAACCGCCTACGGGGTGCGGCATAACCTCGAAACGATGGACGGCATGGGCGCGATGCCGAAACGGCTGGTGGCGGTCGGGGGTGGGGCGAAGAACCCGCTGTGGCTGCAGATCGTGTCCGACGCGAGCGGGTTGCCGCAGGACGTGCCGGAGCGGACCATCGGAGCGTCCTACGGGGATGCGTTCCTGGCGGGGCTTGCCACGGGCATCGTGCCGTCGCTGGACAACCTGCGGCGCGACTGGGTGAAGCCGGCGGCGACGTACCGGCCGCGGGCGGCGGAGCGCGCGGTCTACGACGAGTACTACCGCGTCTACCGGGAACTGTACGAGTTGTCGAAGGGGCAGATGCACGAACTGGCGCGGCTCGGGATGCGGGAAGGCTGACGCGCGGGCGCGCGCGGGGGTCGCGATCCCGGCCGGGAAGGATCCGCTGCGCCGGACCCTCCCGGCAGGGCGGAGTGCGGGTCGGCCTGCGCGTCTCCCCCTGGTCCTGCCCCGCTGCCGCCAGCCCTCCGGGCAGCGCGAAGGCTCAGCCGGGGAAGACCTCGCCGAGAGCGGCGATCGCGGCATCGGCGTGGCCGGCGGCGCGGAGCGGGTCGATGACGTCGGCCTGGACATCGGGGACGTAGCAGGCGATGAGATCGCCGGCGCCCGAGGGGACGATGACCGTCTCGCCAATGGCGGCCGGCAGGATGCAGGATTCGGCGCGGGCCAGCACGGTCTCGCCGCCCTGCCAGCGGACGGCGACCGGGTCGCCGACGTTGGAGAGGGTGAGGCACCGGCGCGGGCGCGCGGGTTCCGCGTGGGGGCCCGCGAGGCTCCATCGCTCGAGGGCGAAATGGGGGCCCGCGCAGCACACCCGGAAGCGGTTGCCGCCGGGGCCCTGCGCCTTCTCGAGGCCGGGGTTCGGGATGGGCAGGTAGTCCTGGTGCAACTCGGCGAGGGTCTTGTCGATGTTGGCCTCCCAGACCGCATCGGGCAGACGGTTGCCGTCGAGGTCGGCGGGCATCACGGTCTGGGCGAGGTCGCTGGTCTGCTGGATCTCGTAGATGAGGGTATCCGGTCCGAAGCTGTGCAGGATGCCGCCGGGCACGTGCACGGTGTCGCCGGGCCGCAGGGGGTGGCGGTACATGACCCGCTCGTAGTCCTCGGCCCGGAAGGCGGCGCGGAGGGTGTCGTCGGTGTTCCCGGGTTTGATGCCGGTGAGGATCGTTGCGCCGGGGGCGCACCAGAGGATGTGCCAGGCCTCGCTCTTGCCGTTGGGGTGGCCGTAGATGCGGGCCGCGTCGGCGTCGTTGGCGTGGAGGTGGACGGGGAGCATGTGGGAGGCGTCGAGGAATTTGCCGAGCAGGGGGAAATGGGGTCCGCGCCAGCCGAAACCGACAAGTCCGTCGGGATGGTCGCGGACGAGGTCGTTGAGGGGGCGTCCGGCGTAGGGTCCCTCGGTGATGGTGGCGCGGGCGCCTTTCTCGTCGCTGAACTCCCAGGTCTCGGCAACGCGGCCGGAGGCGGGAACCCCGGTCTTGCCGAGCATCCCGGGGATGAGGCGCTCGCCAAAGGCATAGGTGCGGATGTGGGTGGTGAGCTTGATCGGCGCCCAGTCCATGTGCAACTCCTGTGGTGTCGATCGAACGGCGCTGGAACGGGGGGTGAAGGCGCGGCCGTCTCGCGACCGGCTCCGGTCAGGCGGTGGCGGCCGGAGCGCCCGGGTCATCGTAAACGACCGCGGACGGCCGCGGCGCGGGGCCGACCGGGGCCCTGCCGTAGACGCGCAGCCGCTTGGCGAGAAAGAGGACGAGCACGCGGCAGACGGCGAGGGCCGGCACGGCGGCGATTGCGCCGATGAAGCCGAAGACGGAGCCGCCGAAGAGGATGCCGAGGAAGATGAGCAGGGGATGGACGCCGACGGCGTCGCCCTGGATGCGAGGGGTGAGCAGGTTGCCCTCGATCTGGTTCATCACGAGGTAGAAGCCGGCGACGCCGAGGGCCATCCACGGGGAGATGCCGAAGGCGAGGACGATGGCCGGGACCGCGCCGAGGAACGCGCCGATGAAGGGGAGGATGGCGGTCGCGGCGGTCCAGACGCCGATGAGCAGGGCGTAGGGGATGTCGAGGAAGGAGAGGACGATGGCGGCGGCGGCGCCCTGGATGGTCATGGAGAGCAACTGGCCGCCGAGGTAGCGGTCAAGGACCTGCTTCATCTCGCGCGAGAGTTCGTGGACCTCGGGCTCGTACTGGTCGGGAACGAGGGTGACGAGGGCGTGGCGGATGCGGGCGCCGTCGATCAGCAGGTAGGAGGCGATGAAGACCATCGCGAAGACCTGGAGCAGCACGCCGACTGCGCCGCCGACGACGGAAAAGGCCTGGTTGACGGCGATGGTGGCCATGCGCTGGGCGTTGCTGAAGATCTCGACGCGGAGTTGGGGCATCACCTCGGAGGCGGGAATAGGGAGCATGTCGCGGCGTTCGAGTTCGTCGAGGATGCGGGAGGTGCGGGTGCTCGCGCCATCGGCCATGCCGGGGAGCGCGCCGACAAGGTCGTCGACCTGAACCGCGAGGGCGCCGGCAAGGAGGACGGTGGAGACGAGCAGGAGGACGAGCACGATGGGGATGGCGAGTTTGCGCGGCATGATCCGGGAGAGGAGGCGCACCGGGAAGGAGAGCGCAAGGCCGAGCAGGGCGCCGAGCAGGATGGTCTGGAACACGCCGGGCGCGGCGCGCATGGCGAGGATGAGCAGGACGAGAGCGCAGAAGGCGATGATGGCCTCGGTGCGGGGCGTGATCCAGATCGGGGTGACCGACTCGCGCGGTTCCGGCGCTGAGACGATCTCGGCACGGGCTTCCGGCACGGGGGCGTCGGTCATCTGGCGGCTCCGGCGGGTGCGGCGGCGGCGCGGATGGCGGCGCGCATCTCCGCCATCGTCTCGGCGACAGGTCGGTCCGGGGTGAAGATGGCGGAACCGGCGACGATGGTGTCGGCGCCCGCGGCAACGGCGCGGCCGACGTTGCCGGCCTTGATGCCGCCGTCGACCTCGAGCCGGCATGAGGGGTTGCGGCGGTCGATCATCTCGCGGACGCGGGAGATGCGGTCAAGGGCGGCGGGGATGAAGGTCTGGCCGCCGAAGCCGGGGTTGACGCACATGACGAGCACCTGCCGAACGATGGGCAGGACCTCCTCGAGCATCACGAGCGGGGTGGCCGGATTGAGGGTGACGCCCGGGGATGCGCCGGACTGCTCGATGAGGCGCAAGGTGCCGTAGAGGTGGGGATCGGCCTCGACGTGGACGGTGATGAGGTCGGCGCCTGCCTCGGCGAACCGCTGCACCCAGCGGCCGGGCTCGACCATCATCAGGTGGATGTCGAGGGGGAGCGTGGTGGCGGAGCGGACGGCTTCGAGGACGGGGAGTCCGATGGAGATGTTGGGGACGAAGCGGCCATCCATGACGTCGACGTGGATGAAGTCGGCGCCGGCAGCCTGCGCATCGGCCACCTGCGCGCCGAGGTGGAGGAAGTCGGCGGCGAGGATCGACGGGCCGAGGTGAATGTGTCGGGTCACGTCAGGCCACCTCCGCCTGCGCCCGGGGCGCGGCATACCCCGCGATGATACCCGAGAAGCCCGGAGAGACCGCTATACTCGGCGCACGGACGCCAGCATACGGTCGGGAGCATGGGCGATGAGCGCTGCGGAGGCGAGCCGGGAAATGGGTACGGTGCGGCAGGGGGGGCTCTCGTGGCAGCTTGCGGCGGGGGCGGCCCTGCTGGCGGTTGCGTGGGCGACGTCGTGGTTCGGTCCCGAGCCTGCGCGCTGGCACACGTTCTTTCCGCTCTGGCTTGGGTGCATCCTCCTGCTTGACGGGCTGACGCTGCTGCGGTCCGGTTCGAGCCTGATGACGCGGGCTCCGGGCCGCTTCGCGCTGCTGTTCGTCTTCAGCGTGCCGCTGTGGTGGCTGTTCGAGGGGGCGAACCGGGCGCTTGGCAACTGGCGCTACGTGCTGCCGGAACCGTATGGCCCGGTGAAGTACGGACTGCTGGCGACGCTGGCCTTTTCGACGGTGCTGCCGGCGATGCTGGAGATGGCGAGCCTGCTGCGGACCACTCGCTGGTTCGGGCGCAGGATCGGGGGCCCGGTGATCGCGCCGAGAACGGCGGGGTTGCTGCTGATCTCGGCGGCGGGTGCGGCCATGGCGGCGCTGTCGCTGATTTTTCCGCGCTATGCATTCCCGCTGGTGTGGATCGGGCTGTTCCTGCTGCTGGACCCGCTGAACTCCCTGATGGGCTGGAACAGCATCACCGCGCAGGTGCGGGTTGGGCGCTGGGACACGGTGCTTACGCTGTGGGCGGCGGGCCTTGCCTGCGGGCTGTTGTGGGAGATGTGGAACTGGCTGGCGATGCCGAAATGGGTGTATGAGGTCCCGTTCGTCGGCAATCCAAAGCTGTTCGAGATGCCGGTGCTGGGGTACGGCGGCTATCTCCCGTTCGCGCTGGAGGTGTCCGCGGTCTTCAACCTGCTGTACGGGCTGGTGTTCCGCCGGGCGGCCGAGGGGTGGCCGGGGATCGACGAGGCCGCCGGGTGAGCGTGCTGGACCGCTTCGAGGCGGCGTTCGAGCGGTTGGTCGAGGGGAACGTGGGCCGGGTGTTCCGGTCGCCAGTGCAGCCCGCGGAGATCGGACGGCGGCTGGAGCGGGCGATGGCCGCGGGCGAGATGATCTCGGTTGGCAGGCGGCTTGCGCCGAACGCCTACACCGTCGAAATGCATCCGGACGACCTCTCGCAGTTCATGGAGTTCCTGCCTGCGCTGGAGCGGCAGATGGGCGACTGGCTCGAGGAGGCGGCGCGGGAGCGCGGGCGGCAGACGATCGACCGGGTGGAGGTCGCGATTGTGCCGGAAGCCGGGACGCCGCGGCGGGAGATCCGGGTGCGGGCGGCCTACGCGGAGTGGCCGGAGCGGGGGGAGGAGCGAGAGCGGGACCGCCGGACGGCGCCCGGTGCGCCGAGGAAACTGCGGGTGATGAACGGCGTGCAGCGGGGTCAGGAACTGCTGCTGCGGGGCGACCTGATGACGGTCGGCAGGTCACCGGAAAACGCCCTCGTGCTGGGGGCGGAGGGGGTGTCGCGGCGTCACGCGCGGATCGAACTTGGCTCCGGTTCGGCACGGCTGGTCGACCTGATGAGCACGAACGGAACGCGCGTCAACGGGAGCGCGGTGACGGCGGCGCGGATCGAGGCGGGCGACGAGATCGAGTTCGGGCCGGTGCTGGTGCTGGCGGTCCCATGAACGCGGGGAGCGGCGGCGACTGGGCCTACCTCGCGCTGCGGATCGCGTTCATCGGGGCGGTCTACTGGTTCATCGCGATGGTGGCGAGGACGGCGCTGCGGGAGTTGCGGGCGCTCGCCGCGGCGGACCGGGGGGCTGGTCTGGCGGAGAACCATGCGCCGGGGAACCGGGTGCTGCTGCTGGACGGAGGGGAGTCCGGGATTCCGGCGGGCGCGGAATGGGAACTGCTGCCCGGGATGACGGTTGGCCGGCGGCCGGGGAACGGGATCGAAATGGATGACCCGTTTCTCTCCGGAATTCATGCGGAGTTCGTTCACGAGGGTGGAGAATGGTGGCTGGGAGACCTCGGCAGCACCAACGGCACCTTGCTCAACGGGAGCCCGGTGTCGGCGCTGACGGCGGTGCGTGACGGCGACATCGTAGAATTCGGGAATGTGCGACTGCAGGTCCTGACCGGGTCGGGGCAGCGCACCCGGGAACCCCGCTAACCGGAGGATGACGGCGTTGCGACGCCAAGCCCCCTCATTGGAACTGCCGCTCGGCCTCCCGCAGGCTGGACGGCGAACGACGGAGAGACGTCTCGTCCGGCCCGCGCACGCGGGGCGGTTCGAGCGGGTGCGGCTGCTGGCTGGCCGCGCCGCATTCGCGCTTACCGTGGCCCTGCTGGCGGCGGTGGCCGGGCTGGCCTATCTGCGCGCAAGCCACGAGGGGCGGTTCTACCCGGCAGTAGTGGTGGCCGACGTGCCGGTCGGCGGAATGACGCGGGAGGAAGCCGCGGCGGCGGTTGCGGCGCGGGCGGCCTCGTTCGGCGGCAGCATGGCGTCGTTCAGCCACGAGGGGCAGGTGTGGACCGCGCCGCTCGCGGAAATCGGTGTCACGGCCGACGTCGAGGCCGGGCTGCGCGAGGCCTGGCAGGCGGGCCGGGAGAACTCGGCGCTCGACCGGTTGCGGACCGCGGCCGGGCTGCTGCGAGGCGACCGGGTGGTGGCGTTGCCGCTGGCAGTCGATCGCGCGAGACTCGACCGGTGGTTCGACCAGATCGACGCAGACCTGGGCGGGACGCCGAGCAACGCGTCGCTCGCGATCTCTGGCGCCGACGTGACGGTGCTGCCGGAGAGGGACGGGTACCTGGTCGACCGCGACGTGGCGGCGGCGGAACTGGTGGGCGACCTGGCGAGGATGGAGTCCGTTTCCGAGGCGTTGCCGGTGTCCCACGTCGTGCCGCCGGTGAAGGCCGCCGACCTGGAGGGCGCGAAGGCTGGGCTGGCGCTGTCGCTGGCGACGCCGGTGCAGGTGCGCGTGGGTGAGGGGCTGTGGACGTTGCCGCCCGCGGAACTGTCCCGGTTCGTGGTCCAGAAGATCGACCCGGGGTTGCAGGGGCCGCAGGCGTTCCGGCTGGAACTCGACAAGCCGGCGCTGACGGCGTGGCTCGACGCGGCGCTGCGGCCGTCGATCGACCGGCCGGTGAAGGATGCGAAGGTCGGCTGGAACGGCGAACGGCTGGTGTCGGTCGAGGAGAGCGAGGATGGCCTCACGCTCGACTCCGCCGGGCTCGCGGCGGCTGTCGAGCAGAGTTTCCTGGGCGCTCGCGGGGTGGTGGACGCACCGGTGCTGGTGGACAAGCCCGAGGTGGATTCGCGCAATCTGGCGGCGCTCGGGATCACGACGCTGCTGGCGACCGGCACCTCGAACTACGACGGGTCGGGGCCCGAGCGGCGGACGAACGTGGAGCGGGGAACGTACCTGCTGGACGGGACGCTGGTGCCGCCGCGCAGCGAGTTCTCGTTCAACCAGGCGGTCGGGTACATCGACGAGGAGGCGGGGTTCGTCGAGGCGCAGGTGATCGATGGGGAGCGGATCGGAAAGGATGTCGGGGGCGGCATCTGCCAGGTGTCGACGACGGTGTTCCGGGCGGCGTACTACGCGGGGATGCCGATCACCGAATGGTGGCCGCACCGGTTCCGGATCGCGTTCTACGAGTTCGACGGGTGGGCGCCGGGGCTTGACGCGTCGATCCTGCAGCCGAGCGAGGACCCTTCGACCTGGGACGATTTCCGGTTCTACAACCCGACCGACAGTTGGCTGCTGGTCGAGGCGTTCTCGAACGGAGCGACCGTGACGGTCAACCTGTATGGGCCGGATACCGGGTACCAGGTGCAGGACGAGGGTCCCTACTTTGGCGAAAAAACCGAGGAACTGGCCGACGCGGAGGTGGTCGACTGGGAACTCGACGCCGGGACGATCAAGGAGATGCAGGCGGCCGCCCAGGGGCAGGAAGTGGCCCACTACCGCCGCGTGTTCGATGCGAACGGCACGGTGCTGTGGGAAGAGCCGTTCTACACGAAGTTCTACCCGCGCGGGACGATCTGGAAGGTCAGCCCGGACATGAAGGGCAAGTCTCCGGCCGACCCGGACCGGGAGATCGAGCCGCTGACCGAGGAGGAGCGCGGGGAGAAACTCGACGTGTGGGCGATCGCCTGGGAGGTGCAGTCGCGGGACGCGGCCGGGACGCAGGACGACGGTGGCGGCTGGATCGACCCCGCGACGGGAGAATGGGTGCAGCCCGAGGCGCAGGGCTGAGGTGAGCGAAGCCGCCTACCAGCCGTTCGACCCAGCCATTCGCCGGATCCCGGGCAGCCTGAGCCTGGTGCTGCCCGCGCATGATGAGGAGGCGAACATCGGGCAGGTGGTGCGGCGGGCGCTCGAAGTGCTGCCGCACGTCGTGGACGTGTTCGAGATCATCGTCGTCGATGACGGCAGCCGGGACCGGACGGCGGAGATCGCGCGGGGGCTGGCGGCGGCGGATTCACGGGTGCGGCTGGTTTCGCATCCGGCGAACCGGGGGTACGGCGCGGCGCTGGCGACGGGGTTCGCGGCGAGCACCGGCGACTACGTGATGTTCATGGACAGCGACCGGCAATTCGACATCGCCGACCTGCGATTGCTGTCGCCGTTCGTCGGGGAGTACGACACGGTGGCGGGCTTCCGCATGGAGCGGAGCGACCCGCTGCACCGCCGGGTGTTCGCGGAGATCTTCAACGTGGCGGTGCGGGTGCTGTTCGGGGTGCACCTGCGTGATATCGACTGCGCGTTCAAGGTGTTCCGGGGCGACCAGGTGCGGGGAATGCAGCTGGAATCGCCGGGGGCGCTGATCAACACCGAGATGCAGGCGAAGCTGAGGCGCCAGGGAGCGACGCTGATGCAGGTCGGGGTGCGGCACTACCCGCGGGTGGCGGGGCAGGCCAGCGGGGGCAATCCGCGGGTGATCCTGCGGGCGATGTGGGAGACGCTGGCGCTGTGGTGGCGGATGCAGTCCTACCGGCCGCCATCGGGGCCAGCGGCCGCTGGCGATGCCCGCCGCGCGGGAACCGGGTTGGGGGCGGCGGCCATTCTCGGGGCGATGGCGCTGGCGGCGATGCTGCGGCTGGCGGGCCGGCGGCGCAGGTAGGGCCGGGAGCGGGGTCAGGCGGCGCGGCGCGCCGCGCGGGCCTTGCGGACGCGCAGGTCCGCGGCGACGTCGGAAAGATCGCCGGCGGGGACGATAGGGCGGCGCAGCTCACGGGAGAGGTCGTCGACGGTGAGGTCGTCGAGCAGCAGGCCGTTGCGCTGGGAAATCATGCGGTCGGAGATGTACAGGGGGCGGGTGTCCGGCGAGCCGGCGAAGGCCTGGAGCAGATCGCGGCCGGAGAGCAGGCCGGAGACGTTGATCTCCGTGCCGAGGTAGACGTTTTCGACCGGCACTACGTCAAGCGCCGCGCCGGTGCGTTCGTTGAATCGGGCAGCCGATTCGCGCATGGTGGGGCCGATCATCGTGCCGCAGGCGATGACGCCGGACGCGCCGGAGAGCGCGCCGGGGCGGGCGCGGCGCAGGTAGCCGTCGAGCCGGTCGAGGAAAGCGCGGGTGATGCCGATGCCGTCCTCGATCTGGGGGAAGCCGCCGTAGTGGTCGGCGCCGGGCACCGGTTCGCCGGTCATCAGGTAGAACTCGTCGCCGAGGAAGAAGAAGGGATTTCCGCGCTGGGCGAGGAACCGCTCCTGCCATTGCTCGGCCTGGCGGATCACCGCGCGGGCCTCCTCCGGTTGGTAGCGGCGGACGGCGATCTGCTTGCCGGGGAGGGAGCGCATACAGGTGCGGGAGAGGCGGACCTGGCGGCTCTGGCGCTCCTGCCCGTGGCGTGAGAGCCCAACCGGAACGCCGGCGACGGACTTGAGGCGAGACCCGAAGGTGGAAAGATCGGCGAGCGAGCGGTCGAGTTCGGGGCCGTCGTTCACGCCGGGAACGAGCACGAGTTGGGCGTGAAAGTCGATGCCGGCGCGTTCGAGGCGACGGAGGTCGTCCATGACCGCGCCGGCGCGGGGGTTGCCGACGAGGGCCTGACGCAGGTCGGGGTTGGTGGAGTGGACGGAGACGTGGAGGGGGGAAAGATGCTGCTCCTCGATCCTGCGCCAGTCGTCCTCGCTGAGGTTGGTGAGGGTGACGAAACTGCCGTAGAGCATGGAGTACCGGAAATCGTCGTCCATGACGTAGAGGGAACGGCGCATCCCCTTGGGGATCTGCTTGATGAAGCAGAAGGGGCAGGCGTTCTCGCAGACGCGGACGCCATCGAAGGTTGGGTCGCTGAAGGTGAGGCCCCAGAACTCGTCGCCGTCGAGGCCGAGGTCGTAGCGGAGAAGGACGCCCTGGCGTTCGACGTCGATCATGGCGCGCTCGCCCTGGGCGTGGAAATGGAAGTCGAGGGCGTCGACGAGCGGGCGGCCGTTGACGCCGACGATGCGGTCGCCGGGCTCGATGCCGAGTTCCATGGCGAAGGAGGCGGGCGCGACGGCCTCGACCGTGCCCGGGGCCTGCGGGGCAAGGTCAACGCGGCGGAGGGAGAGCGGGCTGACGTGAACCGGCATGGGGGCGGACTCGCGTGAGGTCCGGGCAAACAGAACCGCCGGGCGACGGCACGGCGGCCACCTCGAGGGGTGTGAGAGGAGTGT
>JBJTKE010000098.1:0-2316 GCA_046096285.1 Chloroflexota bacterium | reverse complement strand
GTGCAGCACTGCTTGTCTTTGGTGCAGATGTTGTCCTTGCGGGAGCCGTCGCCGCAGGGGCGTTCGGCGGGGGGGCGGCGGGAGTGGCGGCGGGCCTTGCCGGAGCCGTGGCGGGAGGCGGTGCCGTGGCCCCGGGCGTGGCGCTTGCCGGAGTTGCCGTCCCTGGCCTCGGCGCGCTCGACGCCGCCGAACAGGCGGGCGATGCGGTCGAACGACGATTGGTCCATGTGGTCCTCCCTCGGGGATTGCGATTCCCCGCGCGGCGACGGGATGTCCGGGCCGTCGCCGCCACGAATCGGACCGGGCGCGGCCGGACGGCCTGCCCGTGCAGCTCCACGTGGGTTGACGGTAGGGCAGGCACTACGGGAACACCACAGCGGAAACCCGGCAGTAATTGGCGCGCAGCTCACCGGGAACTCGGTGCGGGAGGTTTCGGTGGGTGCTGGCGTGAACGCCTGAAGACCCGCCCGCGCCGGGAAGCGCGGGCGGGTCCGTGGTCGCGGGTTGCCGGTTGATGGCTGATCAGCCCGCCGGTCAGCAGGTGAGGCTGTTGCCGGCGCAGTTGTTGGGGGTGTTGCTGGTGACGAGGCCGGCGGTGACGGTGACGCCGCCGGATTCATCGTAGACCCCGCCGCCGTCGGCGGCGGAATTGCCGGTGATGGAGGCATTGTCGGAACGGGTGATCGCTGCGCCGGCGCCGTTGTCAACCCAGACGCCGCCGCCGTTGTTGATGGCGGTGTTGTTCTTGATCGAGGCCGTGCCGGAGAGGTTGAGCGTCGCGCAACGCAGGATGACGCCGCCGCCCTCGAAGGTGGAGGAATTGCCGCTGATCTCGGTGGCCCCTTCGAGCGAGAGCACGGGGTTGTTGGCGCCGCTGCACGAGAAGTACACGCCGCCGCCTCCGTAGGGATTGGTGGGGCCCATGGCGGCGTTGGCGGTGATTTTGGCGTTGTCGCGAATGGTCAGATTCACGTTGTCCGAGTAGATGCCGCCGCCGTAGGTATCCGCGACGTTGCCGGTGATGAGCGCGTCGCCTTCGATGACGATGGTTTCGAGTTGGCTGCCATACTGCGACGCGATGCCGGCGCCGCCTGAGCCCGCGGTGTTTCGGGCGATCAGCAGGTTGCCGCCGAACACCGCATGGGTGGCCGGGGACGTGTAGTTGCCGCCGTAGAAATAGATGCCGCCGCCATAGCTGTCGGCGGCGTTGTCGGTGATCTCGACGTTCGCTCCCACGGTCTGCTGGCCGCCATAGTAGAAGGTGATGCCACCGCCGTTGGCTGCCTTGTTATTGACGAGTTTCACGTTTCCAGAGAGGACCGCTGCCGTACCGTCTCCCGCGTAGATGCCTCCGCCGTAGGAGTCGGTCACGTTGCCGTCAAAGATCGCTGCGTCGGTGATGGTCAGGGTTTGGTCCTCGTTGGCGTTTTTGCCAAAGTAAAGACCGCCGCCCTCGGCGCCAAATCTGGCGCATTGCTCGACGCGGGTGCGCAGACCGATGCAGACATTGCCGCCCGCGGTGGCGATGCCGCCGCCGCCGATGGAGTTGGGGATGTCATTGTCGCCCTGGATGACGATGTCGTTGATGGTCAGGTCGGACTCGTCGGGGACCTGGATGGTGCGGACGCCCTGGGTGGCGTTCTTGAGGATGACCTCGTTGCCGCCGCTGGGGCAGCCGAGCAGGGTGAGGTTCTTGCCGGTGATGGAGAGGTCTTCGACGTAGGCGCCGGGGGCAATGGTGATGGTGTCGCCGTCGCTGGCGGCGGTGATCGCGGCCTGGACGGAGCCGCCGCTGGCGACGGTGGGCGAGGCGCAAAGGGTGGCGTCCGGGCAGCCGCCGCAGAAGCAGGTGACGCAGGCGCCTGCGTAGCAGGAGTACACCGTGCAGTCGAGGTCGTCGGTGCAGGTCTCGCCGAGGAGGGGAAGCAGGCAGTAGTCGCCTGCGGGGCCGGGAGAGCCGGTGTCGTAGGTGGTGCAGGAGGCGTTGGCGTCGGCGCAGGTGTCGACGCCGGGAACGCAGGGATCGCCGGTGGGGATCAGGGGGCTGGAACTGCCGCCGCAGGTGCCGTTGACGCAGGAGAGTTGCTGGCCCTTCCGGGTGCAGCAGTTGCGGTCTTCGGAGCATTTTCCGTTCTTGCGGACGCAGCGGCAGCGGCCCTTGCCGTCGAGGTTCTTCTTGCCGGCCTTTTTGTTGCAGAGGCCGGAGCAGCACTGCTTGACTTTCGTGCAGATGTTGTCCTTGCGGGAACCGTTGCCGCAGGGCCCCTCGGCGTGGGGGCGGCGGGTGTGGCCGCGGTTCGTGCCGGAGCCCTTGCC
>JBJTKE010000097.1:0-6821 GCA_046096285.1 Chloroflexota bacterium | reverse complement strand
GGGCCGCTGACCGGCCGGTCAGCGGACCACGCGGGACTCCTCGGCGCGATAGGCGGCCGAGACGCTCGCCCCGGTATGGATGCGCTGGATGGTCTCGCCCAGCAGCGGCGCGATCGAAAGCACCGTGAGCTTGTCCATCATCTTGTCCGGCGGCAGCGAGATGCTGTTGGTCACCACCACCTCGCGGATCGGGCTGGCCTGCAGACGTTCGATAGCCGGTCCGGAGAAGACGGGATGGATCGCGGAGGCATAGACCTCGAGCGCCCCGTTCTGGATGCAGACGTTGGCCGCCTGGGTGATCGATCCGGCGGTGTCGATCTCGTCGTCGACGATCACCACCGACTTGCCCTCGACCGATCCGATCAGATTGAGCACCTCGGACCGGTCGGCATTGCCGACGCGCCGCTTCTCGATGATCGCCAGCGAGGCGTCGATCGCTTCGGCGAAATTGCGCGCCCGCTTGGTGTTCCCGAGGTCCGGGGAGACGACCACCGGATCGTGCAACCGCTTCTGGGCGAAGTACCGGGCCGTCAGCGGCATGGCGCTCATCTCGTCCACGGGCACGTCGAAGAAGCCCTGGATCTGCCCGGCGTGCAGGTCCAGCGTGAGCACCCGGTCGGCCCCGGAGTAGCCCACCAGCTTTGCCACCAGCCGGGCGGTGATCGGCACCCGTGGCTGGTCCTTCTTGTCGGTGCGGCCGTAGCCGAAGTACGGGATAACCGCGGTGACCCGTCCGGCCGAGGAGCGCTTGAGGGTGTCGACCATGATCAGCAACTCCATGATGGAGTCGTTGATCGGGTCGGCGAACGACTGCACGATAAACACGTCGTTCTCGCGGACGCTTTCGAGGATGCGCACAAAGGTGTTGTCGTTGGAGAACTTGAACACCTCGGCGCGGCCGCGCGGGATCCCGATGTACTCGCAGATCTCATCGGCGAGATCGGGGTTGGAGTTGCCGCAGAAGACGGTCAACTGGTCGTACAGGCCGGACACGGGCGCTCCTCCGCGGCTGCCGGGCGCGCACCCGCGCCCCAAACCCCGGACCGGGCGGCCCGGGCACTCACCGCCTCATGCTACCCCGGACCGTCCTCCCCCGGCGCGGTTCCAGCCTCGCCGGCGGTCCCGGTTTGCTCCAGTCCACGCAAGGCCGCGGCCGCAGCGGCCTGCTGCGCCTCGCGCTTGCTGGCCCCGGTGCCGACCCCGTGCCGGCGGCTGCCGATGGCCGCCTCGACCGTGAACACCGGGGCGTGCGCAGGTCCCGCGGCGGTGCTCGTGCGGTAGGTCGGGCCCTCGCGGGAGCGGTCCTGCAGCCCCTCCTGCAACCTGCCCTTGGGGTTGGAGGAGTAATCGGGCTGGGAGAGGATGCCGGGTGCGTCCCGCTCGATGAAGTTCATCAACCAGCGTCGGGTCGCCGGAAACCCGCGATCGATGAACACCGCCCCGACGATGGCCTCGAACGCTCCAGCCAGCATCCGGTCGCGGGCGCCGCCGCTCGGGCGCTCTCCCGGCCCGAGGTAGAGCGATTCGCCGAGTTCCAGCTCGCGGGCCCAGCGGACCAGGGTTTCGGCCCGCACCAGCGCCACCCGGTGCCGGGTCAGGGTGCCCTCGTCCACGGCCGGTTCCTGGCCGTAAAGGTATTCCGCGGCCACCGCTCCGAGGATCGCGTCACCGAGAAACTCGAGCCGCTCGTTGGTCATCACCGCGGCGACCGAGGGCTGCATGCCCGCAGCCATCGCATCCTGGATCACCGAGCGGTGGGTGAGCGCGAGGCGCAGCAGGGCGGGATCCTTGAACCGGATGCCGAGCCGCTTCATCAGCGGCCGCAGCAGGCTCGTGTCCTCGTCGATCAGCGACGGGGCGGGCTCCGCTGGCGGGGGCGCGGACGACCCGGGAGCCTTCCGCGAGCGGCTCGCAGCGGGTTTGTCCGGCCGGGCGGTCGCCGCGGAACCGGTCACCGCGTCCTCCCGCCCCCATCGAGCGCGGCCTCGAGGTCGATGCCGTTGCCGGCGGCGAACTCCGCGAGTCGCTCCCAGTTGACGGTCACGGTGTAGACGTAGTGGTTGCCGCCCGTGTCAGCGCTGGAGGATTCGGCGAGACCGTAGCTGACCAGGTAGCGGATCAGGGCGGAGGCCATCTGGTCGGCGGCCGGATCGCGGTCATCGAGCGCGATCGACGGATTTCCCGCCTGCCGTTCCGCCCAGGCGGCGCGCAGGCCCGCGTCGACCGCGGGGGCGGACGGGGCGGCCGCGGCCGACTCGCGCCGGATCACGGCCTCGCGCTCGGCATCGATCTCCCGGGCGCTTTCGCTGGCCGGGGCGTTCAGGTCGATGTCCTTCAGTTCGTCGCCGACGACAAGGTCGGCAACGATCGCGTCCAGCAGGTCGCGGGTCTTGCCAGGCACGTCTGGTTCCTCGCCGAGATGACCGTCGCCGCGGCCGGGATGCCGGGCCGGGCAAGTATACCGGCAGCGAGGGGTCATCTGGTCAGGAGCATGGCTCCATCAGGTCCGGGATGGTGACGAGCCGGTATCCCCGCTCGATCAGGGTGTCGAGCACCCACGGCAGGGCCACCGCGGTGGTCTCGGTGCTGGCGGAGGAATCGAGGTGCATCTCGATGATGCCGCCGTCGTAGACGTTGTTCGCCACGGAGTTGTGGATCATCCCGGCGGTGACCTCCGGGTTCCAGTCGGCGGTTTCGATCTGCCATCCGACCATGGTGTAGCCGAGCCGCGCGGCGATGGCGTTGACCCGGGCATCGCTGGCCCCGGCGAATGCGGTGATCAGCGGTAGTGGCGGGTAGCCGAGAACGCGCAGGAACGCCTCCTCGGTGGCCCAGATGTCGGCCTTCACGTCGTCGTCGCTGCGCAGCGTGAGTTCCGGCGGCAGGTTCCCGTGACTGCCGAGCGGATGCCCCGCGGCGGCGATGTACCGCGCGGTATCGGGGAAGGCGTCCATCCACCAGCCCATCAGGAACATGGTGGTGGGAACCTGGTAGGCATCGAGGGTGTCGAGGATCGACAGCGCCGGTTCGTGCCCGGCGCCGATATTGAAGATGATGGCGACCCGGCCGCAGCCCGGCTCGCCCTCCACGAAATCACCCACGCCCGCCGACGCCCGCCGGATGCCGAGCGGCCCGGCGGCGCCAGCCGCCGCCCCCAGTCCGCCCATCGCCGCCAGCACTCGGCGCCGAGACCACACCATCTCCGTCAGCCCTTCCAACTCTTTTTTGCCGGGCGAGCGGCGCACCATCCATGCCCGCCGAGGGGCGACGGGCATCCCCTGTTCGGCCGCGTCCTCATCGTTAAAGACTATCAACCATCGCCCGCGTTTCGCGCCACCCGGGCAACGCTGCCCGAGGTCGCGCGCGCTGCTCCCGGCGCACTGCGCCCGGACCGGGTTGCGCGGCGATGCACGCTCCCGTATAAGACCGTCAACCCGACGGACGGGATCGCGAGCGCCCCCGGTTCCGAGGCGGGAACCGGATTTGTTGCACCAACGGAGGCGAACATGACGGCCGCACCGCCGCACGATGCTGTGGCTCCCCTCGATCGGGAGCGCCTGCTTGGGATGTACCAGCGGATGGTGGAAATCCGCAAGTTCGAGGACCTCGCCGGCAAGAACTTCGCCGCCGGCATCGTACCCGGCTTCGTGCACCTCTACGCCGGCGAGGAGGTGGTCGCCGTCGGCGTCTGCTCCCATCTCACCGACCGCGACGTCATCACCTCGACTCACCGCGGCCACGGCCACTGCATCGCCAAGGGCGTGGCCATTCCCGGCATGGTGGCCGAACTGATGGGCAAGGCCACCGGCACCTGCAAGGGCAAGGGCGGCTCGATGCACATCGCCGACATGGACCGCGGGATGCTCGGGGCCAATGGCATCGTCGGCGGCGGCTTCCCGCTCGCGGCGGGCGCGGCCCTCGCCGCCCAGACGCTCGGCAATGGCGGCGTCGCGGTCTGCTTCTTCGGCGACGGCGCATCCAACCAGGGCACCTTCCACGAGGGTCTCACCCTCGCGGCGATCTGGAACCTCCCGGTCGTCTTCGTCTGCGAAAACAACGGCTACGCCGAATCCACCCCGGTCAACTACCACTGCGCCGCGACCGACATCGCCAACCGGGCCGGCGGGTACGAGATCCCCGGCGTGGTGGTGGATGGACTGGACCTGTTCGCGGTGTACGAGGCCGCCGGCGAGGCCATCGCCCGCGCCCGCCGCGGCGAGGGTCCCTCCCTGATCGAGGCCAAGACCTACCGCTACTACGGCCATTTCCAGGGCGATCAGGTCACCTACCGGACCGAGGCCGAACTCACCAGGTTCAAGGCGATGGACGCGATCCAGAAGGTTCGCACGAGCATGATCGACCGCAAGATCGCCACCGGGGCCGAACTCGACGCCATCGACGCCAAGGTCGAGAAGGCGCTCGACAAGGCCTGGGAGGACGCCGCCGCCGCGCCGTTCCCCGAGCCCAGCGAAGTCCTCACCGACGTCTACGTCTCGTACTAGGCCGCTCACGCAGGCAGGACAGGAGCACCCGGCATGGTCGCCACCGCGACGCAGCAGATCACCTACCTCCAGGCGCTCAACGATGCGCTCCGCATCGCCATGGCCGAAGACCCGCGGGTCATCATCCTCGGCATCGACGTGGCGGGCGGCGCGACCGTCGATCATCTCAAGGACGACGAGGCGTGGGGCGGCGTCATGGGCGTCACCCGCGGTCTGGTCAAGGACTTTGGGCGCGACCGCGTGCTGGACACCCCGATCAGCGAGTCCGGCTACATCGGGGCCGCGGTCGGCGCGGCTGCCACCGGGCTGCGGCCGGTGGCGGAACTCATGTTCGTGGACTTCTTCGGCGTCTGCATGGACCAGATCTACAACCAGGGCGCCAAGTTCCGCTACATGTTCGGCGGCAAGGCGAAGTGCCCGCTGGTCGTTCGCACCCAGATCGGGGCCGGGGTCAGCGCCGCCGCCCAGCATTCCGGCTGCCACTACTCCGCCTTCATGCACATGCCGGGCATCAAGACCGTGGTGCCCTCCACCCCCGCCGACGCCAAGGGTCTGCTGCTCAGCGCGATCCGCGACGACGATCTGGTGGTTTTCTTCGAGAACAAGGTGCTCTACGGGATGAAGGGCGAGGTGCCGGAGGGAGACGAGGGCATCCCCCTCGGCGTCGCCGACATCAAGCGCGAGGGGCAGGACGTGACGGTGGTGGCCATCTCGCGCATGGTTCACCAGTCGCTCAATGCCGCGAAGACCCTCTCGAAAGAGGGCATCGAGGTCGAGGTCGTCGATCCGCGCACGCTGACCCCGCTCGACGAGGACACGATCCTCTCCTCCGTCGCCAAGACCCATCGCCTGGTGATCGTGGACGAGGACAATCCGCACTGCAGCGCCGCGACCGACATCGCCGCGATGGTGGCCGACAAGGGCTTCGACCTGCTCGACGCCCCGATCAAACTCGTCACCGCGCCGCACACGCCGGTGCCCTTCAGCCCGACCCTCGAGGCCGCCTACGTGCCCTCGCCGGAGCGGATCGCCGAGACCATTCGGTCCATCGTCTAGCCGGATTCGCGGCCTACCATCGCGGGAGTTTCCATGCCCACCCTGGTGACCATGCCCAAGTGGGGCCTGACGATGCAATCCGGCACCATCACCGGCTGGATCGTCAACGAAGGCGACGCCGTATCGGCCGGCGATCTGATGCTGACCGTCGAAACCGAGAAAGCGGTCAACGATGTCGAGGCCCCCGCCGACGGGGTCGTCGTCAAGATCGTGGCCGGCGAGGGGTCGGATGTTCCCGTGATGGGTCCGGTCGCGGTCATCGCCGCGCCCGGCGAGGCGGTCAGCGACGACGATCTCGCGGCGCTGCTCGCCTCCGCCGGGAGGCCCTCCGCAGCGGCTGCCGCTGGCGGCGGGGACGCGTCCGGAGCCACCCGCGAGCGCCGCGCCGCAAGCCGCGACGCCTCGGGACGAATCAACGCCTCCCCGGCCGCTCGCCGCCGGGCGGAGGAACTCGGGGTCGATCTCGCCTCGGTGGAGGCCACCGGCCCCGGCGGCCGCATCACCAGCGAGGACATCGAGCGAGCCGCCGCGGCGGCCAGCGCGGCGCCGCGCTCGGTGACGGTCAGCACCGCCTCCGGGCTCTCCATCCACGCCCTCGTGGCGGGACCGGAGGGCGCCGACCGCAAGATCGTCTTCCTGCACGGTCTCGGCGGCTCGCAGACGACCTGGGCCGCCGTGCTCGGCGAGTTCGTGAAGGATGCCCGCGTCGCCGCGATCGACCTGCCCGGCCACGGCCAGAGCGACAAGCCGGGCAAGGCCGCCTTCCCCTACACCATCGATGCGCTGGCCGGAGCGGTCGGCGACGCCATCGCCGAACTGGGAATGGCCCCCGCGGTCATCGTCGGCCATTCGCTGGGCGGGGCCGTGGCGATGCACCTGGCCCACGAACGGCCCAAGGCGGTGTCCGGGCTGGTGCTGATCGCCAGCGCCGGGCTTGGCAAGGAGATCTCCGGCGACCTGCTCGACCGGGTCGAGGCCGATCCCTCGCCGGAAGAAGCCCGCCGGATGCTGGAACTTTTCTTCGAGGACAGGAAACTCATCCTCGACCGCGGCGTCAACGACATGCACCAGGCGCGCACCCAGCCCGGGGCGGACGCCGCCATGAAGTCGATTGCCGGGGCGGTCTTCAGCCGCGACGGGCAACTCTCCGGCCTCGACCAGCGGCTCGGCGAGCTCGACGTGCCGACGCGGGTCGTCTGGGGCGCGTTCGACCGGGTGGTGCCGGTCGGCCACGCCGCCCGCGCGGCGGACGAGAACAGGGGC
>JBJTKE010000096.1:0-1715 GCA_046096285.1 Chloroflexota bacterium | reverse complement strand
GCCGCGACCACCCCGCTGACCAGCGCCCGCACCATCTGCGGGAGGAAGCCGTCGCCGGCCACCCGGTACTCGACCAGCACCCCGTCCGCCCCGGCCGCCGGACCCCACCATGGGGCAATCGCGCGGATCTCGCTGGCGAACATCGTTCGCACCGTGCCCCTCGGCCGCTGGCTCCGGGCGGACCCCGGGACCCCCTCGCCTCCGCCGGCGAACGCCGCGAAGTCGTGGGTTCCGGCGAACGCGGCGGCGGCAACCGCCATCGCAGCCAGATCAGGCCTGCCGGGCCTGCGCCAGACGAACCGCCGGGCGAGCGGTTCGTCGTTCCCGAACCAGATGCGGTACCGGTACTCCCGCCACCGCGCGTCACGGCGGGCATCGAAGCCGTCACCCACGCGGGAGACCGACCTTACCGCCACGTCACCGGGGAGCCGGCTGTTGACCGCTCTCCGGATGACCTCCACCGCCAGGTCGGGCCGGATGTCCTCCAGGCTGACGACCTGACCGGCGGCGTGCACGCCCCGGTCCGTTCGCCCCGCAAAGACGGACCTGCCAGTCCATCCCGGGGCGAGGAACCGCAGCGAACGCTCCAGTTCCCCTTGGGCGGTGCGCTCGCCGGGCTGCACCTGCGAGCCGGCGAGTTCCGCGCCGTCGTAGCTGACGACGAGCGCCAGCCGCGCCACCCGATGCCTAGGCCTCCACGAGTTCGATCAGGGCGAGGGGAGCGGCGTCACCCTTGCGCTGGCCGAGCTTGTAGATGCGGGTGTACCCGCCATTCGCGCTCTCGAAGCGAGGGGCGATGACGTCGAAGAGTTTGCTGGTGGCCACGTCGTTGTCGATCTTGGACATGACCAGCCGCCGGTGGTGCGGCGTGTCCTCGCGAGCGATGGTAATCAGCTTTTCGACCACCGGGCGAATGGTCTTCGCCTTGGCCTCGGTGGTGGTGAGCCGCTCGTGCAGGATCATGGAGATGGCGAGCTGGCGGAGCAGCGCGCTCCGCTGGGCTGGGTTGCGGCCGAATTTGCGGCCTGCCCGTGCGTGCCTCATGGCTGGTTACTCCTCGTCGTCGGCGTCGCCGACCAGATCCGGGCCGAGTCCCGCGACGATGGAGGAGATGTCGTCTCCATCGCCGAGGAAGTCATCCCCGTCCAGGTCGCCGTCGCCCATGCCTTCATAGGTGAAGTTGTCGATCTCGCTCTCGGGCAGGTAGCCGAACTCGGCGAGCTTCTGGCGCAGCTCGGTGAGGGAACGCGGCCCGAAGTTGCGGATCGAAAGAAGTTGGTCGGGGTCCATGGTGAGGACCTGACCGACGCGATCGATCTGCCTGCTGCGCAGCGCATTGAGGACGCGCGGCGAGAGCCCGAGATCGGTGAGCGCCTTGTTCTGAACCTCGTCCGGGATGAAAGCACTGGACGGGGTGGCGGCAGCGCGAGCCTCGCGGCGGAAGTCGGCGAAGACGCGGGCGTTGTTCACGAGAATCTGCGCGGCCTCGGCCAGGGCGATGTCCGGCTCGATGGTGCCGTCGGTCTCGATCTCGATCGTCAGGCGGTCGTAGTCGGTCGCCGACCCGATGCGGGTGCGCTCGACGACGAAGTTGACGGAGCGGATCGGGGTGTAGATGGCGTCGATCGGGATTTCGCCGAGGGTGTAGGTCTCCTGGAGTTCCGCCGGCTTGTAGCCACTGTCGCGGTTGATCCAGATGTCCATGTCGAGGACGC
>JBJTKE010000095.1:0-8636 GCA_046096285.1 Chloroflexota bacterium | reverse complement strand
TGCGCGGGCGCGACCTGCGCCTCGGGAACCTGTCGGTGCACCGGCGCCGCTGGTGGGGCGGGAGGCGGACGTCGCCGCGGTGACCGGGGCGTTCGACGACGCGGGGACCCGGCTGGTCACGCTGACGGGTCCCGGGGGGGTGGGCAAGACGCGGCTGGCCCAGCAGGCGGCGGCGGAACTGGTGGACCGCTTCGCGGACGGCGTGTGGTTCGTGCCGCTGGCGCCGCTGTCGGCGGCGTCGGAGGTGGCGCCGGCCATCCTCGAGGCGATGCTGCCGGAGGACGGCCTGCAACTCAACGGCGGCGATGCGGAGGCGGCGTTGCTCCAGCACCTGCGGGAGCGGGAGACGCTGCTGGCGCTCGACAACGCGGAGCACCTGCCGGCGGCGGCGAAACTGGTCGCCGCGATCATCTCCGGGTCGCCGAAGGTCCGAATCATCGCCACCAGCCGGGCGCCGCTGCGGGTTCGGGCGGAGCGGGAGTACCCGGTCGCGCCGCTGGGGCTGCCGGAGATCGAGCCCGGCGGGGGCTGGCGTCCGGGGGAGCATCCGGCGCTGGACCTGTTCATCGAGCGGGCGCGGGCGATCCAGCCAGCGTTCGCGCCGGACGAGGCGGGAATCGCGGCGATCGCGGCGATCTGCCGGGCGCTGGACGGACTGCCGCTGGCCATCGAACTGGCGGCCGGCCGGACCCGGATGCTGCCGCCTGCGGCGATGCTGGCGCGGCTCGAAAAGCGGCTGCCGCTGCTGGCGGGCGGCGCGCGCGATCTCCCGGAGCGGCACCAGACGCTGCGGGCGACCATCGCCTGGAGCGCGGATCTGCTGGCGCCCGGGGAGCGGGAGGTGTTCGAGGCGCTTTCGGCGTTCCGCACGCCCGCGGCGTTCGAGGCGGTCGAGGCCGTCGCCGGGGATGACGGGTCGCTGGACGCATTCTCAGCGCTGGAGCGGCTGATCGAGCACAACCTCGTCAAGCAAATGGAGAACCCGGACGGGTTGCCCCGCTTCGCCATGCTGCAAACGATCCGCGAATATGCCGCCGAGTCGCTGGCCGCCGATCCGGCGCGGGCGGAGGCGGCGGGCCGCCGCCATGCCGGGTGGTTCCGCGGCCTGGTCGAGTCCCACCACCGTGACGGGTTCAGCCCGGTCGAGCGCGGTGAATTCGACGCCTCGTATCCCGATCTGCTTGACGCGCTCGACTGGCTTGCGGCGAACGGCGAGCGGTCCGGGGCGGCGATCATGGCCGTCCACCTGCGGTGGTTCTTCTACGTCAGGGGGCATCTCGAACGCGGGATTCGCGCGCTGTCGGCGCTGCGGGAGGAGGAGTCGCTGCTGAAGCCGGTGGATGCGGCGGACGGTCTCTCGACGCTCGGGTTGCTGCTCGGGTTGCGGGGCGAACTGGATCAGTCGCAGGCCACGCTGGAGCGGTCGCTGGCGATCTTCCGCGAGGAGGGGAGCGCGGACGGCGCGCTCGAGGTGACGGAAAACCTGGGCGAGGTGGCGCTGTTCCGGGGAGACCTGGCGGCGGCGGCGGCGCTGCGGGAGGACGTGCTGGCGGGCTGGCGCACCCTGGGCCGCGAGGAATTCGTGCCGGGCGCGCTCAACAATCTCGCCGAGGTGGCCGAATTGATGGGCGACGCGGCCCGGGCGCGGGGGCTGTTCGAGGAGGCGCTGGCGCTGGCCGCCGCGCAGGGCGACGCGTTCTCGGCCGGGATCATCGGCGGCAACCTCGCCGCCTCGATCGCGGCGGCCGCGGTCGGGGATGCCGCCGTTCCCGCCGCCGACGTGGACCGAGCCTGGACGCTCGTCTGCGAGGGTCTGCGGCAGGGCGACTCTGGCATCAGCCCGGCGCGGGCCAGCGTCGATCTGGCGTCGCTGGCGGCCCTGCGCGCGCCCGCCGCCGACGCCGACGCGGCGATGCTGCTGGGGTCTGCCGGGGCCGTCGCCGAACGCGCCGGCGCGGCCGTCTCCGGCGCGGACGCGGCGCGCCGGGAGCGTCTTCTCGCGATGCTGCGGGGCCGCCTCGGCGCGGACGGGCTGGAGCAGGCGCTCGCCGCGGGCCGTGCGCGGTCGGGGGATGCCGCGCTGCGCCGGGCCGCCGCGATCTGCCGGGAGCGGCAGGCGTAGCCGCGCCGGGGCCGCGCGCGGATGCGGTCAGGCCCCCGGGTCGCGCTGGCGCGCGATGCCGCCGGGATAGGGCTGCCGCACCCAGCGGCCGGGCGCGGCCTGGACGCTGGCGGGATTGGGCGCGTACATGATCACCGCCGGCCGCCCGTTGCGGGCGTGCGCGTCCAGCACGCAGACCATGCCGTCCGGGCCGGCGGTGATGCCCGCGGGCTGCTCAACGTTCGGCTTGCGGGCGCCGCGGGTCTGCCACGAGGCGAACATGCGGAAGGCCCCGAGGTCGTTGGTGCGGACCTCCTGGACACCGCCGAGGCAGCCGTCGATCACGAAAATGGAGCCGCTCGGGCCGCCGCACAGCCCGGCGGCGAGAATCCACGCGCCGCCGCCGAGCGACGCCCCGTCCCACTGGGTGACCGGGCTGTCCTGGGCCAGCAGGCCGCCGGTCGCGGCGATGACGGAGCGGGAGCCGCCGAGGAAGTACATCGTGCCGTTGGGGCCGGGGGCCATGCCGGTGACGTCGGCGATGGCGTAGGCGTCCTGGTAGGTGAAGCCGGTGTCCGCTGCGACGTCCGCGAGGAACAGGTAGACGGTCGAGACCGGTTGGCCCTTGCGCGAGGCGAACACGGCGACGTGGAGATTGCCGGCGGAGTCGAGCGCGATGGCGGCGGGCTGTCCCGGCATCTCTCCGGGAAGGCCCGGCAGGCCGATGACCGGGCCGGCCGCGTATCCGGAGGTCAGGTCGTCGACCGGCACGTAGACCGCGGCGAGGCCGTGGCTGCAGCGGCAGTTCCAGACGTCCTGCCGGCGGTCCTCGAGGGCGAGGTAGAGGCGGCCGTCCGGGCCGAGGGCGGCGCCGCGCACGGGCATCGGCTCCTGCCAGCCTGCGAGTTGCCCGAAGCCGTTGGCGGCGTCGTGCACGCTCACCGCGCCGGACTCGGACCAGGCCAGCAGGCGGTCGCCGGGGAGGGCCAGGATGCCCGCCGTGCCCGCTGGCAGCGCCCCGCGGGAGACGAGGCCATACGGCAGCATTCCGGCGGGGGCGCGGCGGGCCTGCCGGAACCAGCGCTCGCCCCAGTTGACCTCGTTCTCGCCGGCGGCGCAGCCGATGTTGAAGCCGTACTTCCTGCCGCGCTTGCGCCCGTCGATGCAGATGCGGTGCTCGACGGTGCTGGTCTCGATCGTGTAGCGGCCCTCCCGGGTGGGCGTCTCGAAGCGCTGCTCGGTCGCCAGTGCGCGCTCGTCGCCGTCGGCGCCGTAGGGCCACACCTCGAGGCGGCCATTGGTGACGATGTTGGTCTGCCAGCGGATTCCCGCCCTGCTGCCGGCGGTGGTCACCTGCGGCGGGTCCACCACGGCGACGGTCATCCCGGCGCCGCCCTCGGGAGCGGAAACGATGGCGCCGGAGAGGGTTCCGCTCCCCTGCTCCGCCGGGGCCGATTTCGCCCGGGCCGGCCGGGTCCTGACCGCGAAGTCGTAGACCGTCTGCGGGTTCAGTCCGGTGACGGTGATCGCGTGCTGGGTGGCCGGGCCGGAGGGCGCCGGTTTCGGGCCGGCCGGGGCGGGCGTGACGGTGACGGTGGCGATGCTGGGCGCGGAGGTGGTGACGGTGATCCGGGCGGAGGTGCTGAGCGCGCTCGTCACGACCGCGCTGGAGCGGCGGATCGGCTTGACGGAGAGTTCCGTGCCGGGTTCCGCCGCGGCGAGGTCGGTGGTCGCCAGCAGCACGGCGCCGGCGCCCGCGAATCCGAGCGCGCGCCTGCTCATGCGCGTCGCGGGCATCTCGCCGGTAGCGGGTGCGTCGTCGTCCACGAGGGCGCCTGCCTTTCGCCGGGATGGAACGAAATCGGTGGTTTGTGGGGAGAGTGTACCCCCGGCGCAGGGCATCCGGCGGGCGGCGTCCGGTGCGGGGCGTGCGGGGGTCGCCGGGAGCGACGCGAGCGCCTGCCCTACTCCTCGGCGGCCCCGCCCGCCGGGTGGCGGAGCGCCTCGGCCAGGGGGCGGCGCGGCTCGGGCTGCCAGGGCCAGCGATGGTCGATCTCGAGTTCCAGCGACCAGGAGAGGAAGGTGCGGACGATCACCAGCAGCAGCAGCCCGGCGACCTCCTGCAGCGTGGGGCCGGACACGATGGTCTCGAGGATGTCGGCGGCGACCAGCAACTCGAGCGCCAGCAGCAGCGTGCGCCCGACCTGCTTGCGGTAGCCCTCGAGGAACTCGGGGACCTGCGTGCGCGGCCGCCAGTGGGCGAGGAACCCCAGCGTGCCCACCACCATGCCGATGACGATGACAACTGCCGCCAGGATGTCCACCCCGAGCGCGGCCAGTTCGATCCACTCGTGAACCCGGGCGACGCCGCCCGGAAGCGCTTCCCCTTCCATCTCGATGCTCCCTCCGTTCGCGGCTGGCGCGGCTGGCCCGTCAGAGGGCCAGGTCCTCCTCGGCGGCGCCCGACAACTGGCCCTCCCGGGCGCCTGCGACGATCAGCGCGCACAGCGTCAGCACCCACGCCGGGAAGAGCGCCACCAGCCAGACGTTGAGCGTGGCCGCCAGGAACAACGCGGCGGCCACCGCGATGCTGAGCCCGCGGAACCAGCCGGGGAAGAGCCCGGCCTCGGCGCCGATGGTGGCGGTGGTCATCACCACCATGGCCGCCATCCGCATGGCGAAGATCATGATCAGCACGCGCGCGAGCACGGTGAAATGGCGAATGGTGTCGAGGTCGAACTGCACGGCGTCGAGGTCGCGGGCGAGCGGGCCGACGGCCATCGCCCCCGCCCCGCCGAGGACCAACGCGATGAACGCGGCGCCCGCCAGCAACTGGACGGTGCTGAAAACCCCGGCCAGCCTGCTGGCGCGGAACCGCAGCCACGATCGCAGCGAGGCGATGAACCAGAGGAAAGCGACCGCCGCGAACGGCAGCACATAGACCGCGCCGATCACGACCTTGCGGGCGTCGCCGCCGTCGTAGAACGCCCGCAGTTCCTCGACTGGCGCGCCGGCGCCGGGAGCGGTGTAGAGCAGCAGCAACCCGGCGACGAACAGGACGGAGAAGGCGACGCCGAGCGCGGCGGTCAGGCGGGCGTCCTTGCGCAGTTCGGCGAGGCGCTCCGGGCTGGAGAGCAGTTCCGCGGCGCGGGCCCGTGCCAGATCGTCGGCCTCCGCGTCCAAGGCGGCGGCGTCCGCGGACGCGGCCCGGGCGGGGGAGCGGCGCCGGTCAGTACCCACCCAGCACCCAGAAGAAGGCGACGGCGCCGATCGCCGCGACGACGAGCGCCAGCACGTTCGGGCCGTGGAACACGGGCAGGCCGCTGCGCCAGCCGATCTCCGAAAACTCGTCGCGGCCGAGGTAGCCCATTTCCGAGCGGCGCTGCCACCAGCCAAGGCCCATCGCGAAGATGCCGGCGGCGATGAAGGCGAGGCCGAAGTTGCGCGGGGCGTCCGGGCGGGCGTCGGCGCGTCCGAGTTTGTCGAGGAACTGGAACACGGTGAAGCCGAAGCCGATCAGGGAGGTGGCGGTGCGCGTCCACGAGAGGAAGGTGCGCTCGATGCTGAGGCGGGTGCGGATCCACGAGTAGTGGTTGGAGACGAGCGAGGGGTCGAGCGGGGCGTCCGCCGCCGCGTTGCGGGTCTCGGTGACCATGCCGTCTCTCCTGCCGGCCTTCGGGGCCGTCGTTCCAACCCTCGCACCCTCGCAGGGGCCATGCCGCCATCCGGGTGACCGCGGGATGACCGCGCACCTGGCATCCGGCAGGGTACGCCGGGGGTGGCGGCCCGCAATCACCCGGAACGGGGGAGTTTTGGGCGACGGCGCCCGCTAGCGGCGGTTCCTGCGGCGGCGGTCCCGGCGAAGCTCGCGGCGGCGTTCCAGGCGGCCGCGGCGGATGCCGGCGCGATCCACGATCCGTTCGGCCCAGATCTGCGCCGGGGTGTCGAGGGGATACTGGCCTCCCTCCTCCGGGTTGAGGCGGGCGCAGCGCCCGACCCAGGCGTTGTACTCGAAGGTGCAGGCGTGGCCGGGGCAGCAGCCCATGCCCGGCACGCACATGCCGCCAGCGGAGGAGCACATGCCCTGCGCGCCCACGGGCCGGACCTTCGCCACCCCGGCGGCGAGCGCCGCCAGCGCGGCGATGAAGCCACGCCGCGTTCCGAGCGTGCGCGCGAGTTCGTCGATCCGTGGCATCCGCCGGGGGTGGGTGGCCATTCGCCTCGCTCCTGTCGCGTGTCGCGTGCGTCGCATGTCGCGATCCGCGCATCGCCTTGCGGCCGGTGGCGGCGCGGCGTCGCGCGCGGGTCCCGGCCAAGTGGCCGCATGATACCCCGCCCGGGGCCGTACGGACAGCGCCCGGCGGGGGATTTTCGCCGAGCGGGTCCGTCGTCGCGGGGGATTTTCGACGGATATCGCGGTGACGGGCAGGAAAGATGCGGCCGGACGCGACATACTGCCGCGCGGGAGGCCGACGTCGCCGGATGTGCCGCGCGAGGCCGCTTGCCGGGGCTTGGAGCAGGGATTCCGGCCCGCTCGCATCGTCCGTATTCGGGGAGGACAGACCGCCATGATTCGTCGCGTGATGCTGGTGACCGCCATCAGCGCCCTTGCTTTCGCCGGGTTCTCCGCTGCCGCCAGCGCCGACACCCTCAGCGCCGGCACGATCGTCAGTAAGCACGCCGGCACGGCCGCGGAGGCGGCGGCGACCGTCGACGCCACCGTCGCGGCGGCGGATGTCAACTTCACCGTGGCGGTGATGCGGCAGAAGGCCGCGGCGCTGCTCGCCGCCAAGTAGGCAGGTCCCGGCCGGGCGGATGCCCGGCGCTCGCCCCGCCGGTGGACCGTCCACCGGCGGGGCGGTTTCGTGGCCGCCGGATGGCCGCTACAGGCGCTCGCCGAACCAGGCCACGATGCGCGACAGGAAATCCTCCACGTAGACCGGTTCCCCGCCCCAGGGGAACAGGTGCGTCATGCCCGGGTAGCGGACGAACTCCGTCTCCACGCCAACCTCGCGCAGCGCGGCGTAGAGTTGCTCGCCCTGCCCGATCGGGCAGCGCACGTCGGCCTCGCCGTGCAGGATCAGCGAGGGGGTCGTGGCCCGGTCGAGATAGGTCAGCGGAGAGTGATCGCGGTACCAGCCGAGGTCGCTCCACGGGGTGCGCCCGAACTGCCGCGCTCCCCAGGTGGCCGCGATGTCGCTCGTCCCGAAGAATGAGACGAGGTCGACCACCGGCGCGCCGATGACCGCGGCCCGGAAACGGTCGGTGTGGCCGATCATCCACGAGGACATGAACCCGCCATACGAGTAGCCGTAGACGCCGACGCGGGCCGGGTCGACATCCGGGCGGGCGGCGGCGGCCTCCACGGCCGCCATCAGGTCGAGGTAGTCCTCGCCGCCCCAGTCCTCGGTCACCGCCTGGGTGAACTCCCGGCCGTAGGTGGTGGATCCCCGCGGGTTGGCGTAGAGGACGATGTTGCCCGCCGCCGCGAGGGCCTGCTGGACGTTGCTGAAGTCGTACCCGTAGTACCAGTTGGGGCCGCCGTGGATGTCGATCACGAGCGGATGGCGCGTCGCCGGGTCGTGGCCGGGCGGGAAGAGCAGCCAGGCGTCGATGTCCACCCCGTCGCGATGAACGACGAATCGCTCCGAGCGGGCGAGCGGGGTCTCCGCGAGCGTGGCGTCGTTGATGCCGGTGACGCGCGCGCCGTTGCCGGTGGCGAGGTCGACCACCAGCACCTCGGAGAGGTGATCGTGGGTGGTGGAGATGACCGCCGCCCGCCTCCCCTCGCGGTCCGCGGTGAGGCCCGCGTATTGCGCGGCGTCGTGCCGCACGGTGGCGATGGAGCCGTCGCGGACATCGAGCACCCAGAGCCCGGTGGCGGCGGCGCGCTCGCCGATGAACAGGGCGTGGGCGTCGTCGATCCAGACCGGCATGGCGGGTTCGCCGTAGATCGACCAGGTGGCGGGCAGGTCGATGCCGGGGTCCTCGACGATGAGGCGGGATTCCCCGGTGGCGGCGTCGGCGATGCGCCAGTCGAGTTGCCAGGAGCGGGATTCCTCGCCTGCGTAGAGCAGGGAGCGCCCGTCCGGCGACCAGGCCCAGCAGCCGACCACGCCATCCTCCGGGCCGACGAAGCGGCGGGTCTCGCCGGTGCCGGCGTCGACGATCGCGAGCCGGGAGTGCACGCCGGAGTCGCGGGCGACCGAGGCGGCGAGGGTCTTGCCGTCCGGCGACCAGCAGGGGTGGGCGTGGTCATTGGGGCTCGAGGTGAGGCGGCGGCGTTCGCCGGATGCGGCGTCGACGGTCCAGATCTGGGCGCGGGTTTCCCCGACCCAGCCGCGGGCGTCGTCGTCCTGCTTGTAGTCGCCGCGGCGGGTGGCGCGGATCGGGGCCGGGGCATCGGCGGCGGGCGGGGTTTCGTCCGGGTTGGCGGGGTCGAAGGCGGCGGCGTAGGCGAGGCGTGCGCCGTCGGGCGAGCAGGCGTGGCCGCCGATGCCGGTGCGGTGGGCGGTGTGCAGGCGGGCTTCGCCGA
>JBJTKE010000094.1:0-1392 GCA_046096285.1 Chloroflexota bacterium | reverse complement strand
GGCGCGGCGGCGTGGAGCGCTACGGGGCGCTACGGAGCGCCGAGCGTCCGGGTCAGCGTGGCGACCGTGCCGTCGTCGCCCATCGTCAGGTACAGGTTTCCGCCCTCCATGGACCAGCTGGCCGCGCGGTCGAGGAGCGAGACGAACAGCCAGTCCAGCGTGCCCTCGGCGCACCCGACGAGGCTGACCCCCATGTTCGACAGGTCGAATGCCGCGCCGTCGCTGAACCACGACCCGAACCCGCTGTTGCAGTCGGCCTGGATCGAGGCGCTGCCGTCGGTGTTCAGCGTCACGGTGTAGCCGCTGGGGTCGGCCGGGGCGATCGCGTTCCCCTCGCGGTCGGTGTAGCCGATCCACGACCACGTCGCACCGGCGAGCAGGGGACGGAAGACCATCACGTTCCCGGAGGCTGATTCGATCCGCAACCGGCCGTCGTCGCCGAGCGACCAGCCGGTCGCCAGCGGCAGGGTTTCCGCGAACAGCCTGCCGATCTCCGGCTCCTCTCCGCAGCCCATGGCGGTGCTGGCGATCGCGCCGATGGTCAAACCGTTGCCGTTTGACTCCCAGTTGCCGCCGCCGTGGTTGCAGCCAAGCCGGACCGCGACCTGGCCGTTTGGCGAGAACTCGATCGTGTAGCTCGAGGGCTCGGTGTTCATCAGGCCCGTGAGTCCGGTGGTCATGTCGACCGGGCCGCTGATGCCGGTGGAGATCGCCTCCAGCGCCCAGGTTCCGCCGACGAACGCGGGCCCGGCCTGGAAAACCGCCGCGATGCGAGCCGTTTCCGGCGCAGGGGCGGGTCCCGCCAGCGTCGCGGCAGGCGCCCCCGCGGCGGCGAGGGCGAGAACCAGCAAGGGGATCGAGCGCAGTCGGGCCATATGGGAATCTCCGTGCGGGCGGAACTGCTACCAGGACGCGGTTTCCGGCAGACGTACACCATGCCGCTCCAGTGCCCAGTTGTCAATGAGGCGGCGCGCGATGCTCAGCCGCGGCGGGATGTTCGGCAGGACGTCGATCGTGAACCATCCCGCTTCCGCGATCTCCGCGGGGTCAGGCGCCAGTTCACCCCCGGCCCACCGGGCGGTGAATCCGACCATGATCCCGTGGGGAAACGGCCACGGCTGGCTCGCGAAGTAGGCGACGTCCGCAAGCTGGATGCCAACCTCCTCGGCGACCTCCCTCTGGACCGCCTCCTCGAAGGTTTCGCCGGGCTCGACGAACCCCGCGATGATGCCGAACCGCCCCGGCGGGAAGTTCACCCCGCGAGCAAGCAGGATCGCGTCCCCCCGCTCGATCAGGGTGATGACGGCCGGGGAGATGCGGGGGTAGGCGAGCGGCCCGCGAGCGCCCACGTCTCGTCGTCGAGCCGCCCCCAGAGTTGGCGCAGCCCCTCGA
>JBJTKE010000093.1:0-1897 GCA_046096285.1 Chloroflexota bacterium | reverse complement strand
CGTGCGCGAGGCCCAGGGCGCGTACTTCACCGACGCCGACGGCGGGCGCTTTCTCGACTACCAAGCGGCGTTCGGCCCGCTGGTTCTCGGCCACAACCATCCCGGCGTGAACGCGGCGGTGCGGGCCATGACCGAACGCCTTGACCTGATGGGGATCGGCATTACTGAGGAGGAGGTGGAGCTGGCAGAGAAGATCTCGGCGCACGTGCCCTCCGCCGAGCGCGTCCTGCTCACCAACTCCGGGTCCGAGGCGACTTATGCAGCGCTCCGGCTGGCCCGGGCCGTCACCGGTCGCCAGGGTATCGTGAAATTCCAGGGGGCGTATCACGGCTGGCACGACGCGGTGCTGATGAACGTGATCACCCCCAGGGAAAAGATGGGAGGGCGCGACCTGCTCTCCGAGGGGATGCTTCGGGAGACGGTCGAGCAGACGACGGTGTTGCCGTTCAACGACGAGGAGGCAATCCGGGAAACGCTGCGCGAGCAAGGAAACCGCATCGCGGCGGTCGTGGTGGAGATCATTCCGCACAACATCGGGTGCGTGCTTCCCCGGCGGGAGTTCCTCGAGACGGTCCGCCGCGAGACCACGCGCCAAGGGTGCCTGCTGATCTTCGACGAGGTCGTGACCGGATTCCGCCACGGGCTTGGCGGTTACCAGCGGATCGCCGGGGTGACTCCGGACCTGTCTACCTTCGCCAAGGCCATGGCCAACGGGTACCCCATCGCGGCGCTGGTCGGAAAGGGGGAATACATGGACCGGTTCGCGCCCGGGGGCGGGGTCTTCTTCGCGGGGACGTACAACGGCCACCCCGTCAACGTGGCGGCGGCCCTGGCGACGATCCGGGAACTCGAGGACGGAGTGGTGCATGCGCACACGGACCGGCTCGCGGCGCGGGCCGCGGCGGGTCTGGAGGAGATCGCGCGGGAGCGCGGCATCGCGATGACCGTAGCGCGGTTCGGTTCGGTGTTTGTCCCATACTTCATGGAGGGGCCGATCGAAAGCTACGCCGACTTGTTGCGAAACGACACGGCGGCCGACGTTGCGTTCCGGACGGAGATGTGCCGGCGGGGCATTTTCATGTTGCCGACCGCGCTCAAGCGCAACCATGTCAGTTCGGCCCATACCGAAGCCGATATCGACCGCACGCTGGAAGCGGCTCGGGCCGCGCTGGGGTCGCTTCGGGTGGCCGCGCGGGCCTAGCGTGCCATGGAATCTGGTCTCGCCGGGCATTCGATCAAGGCCTGGATTTGCGCGAAGGCGTCATAACCGATCGTGGGACGCGTCCATCCGGCCAGTGGTTGACCGGCCCCGCGAGGGGCAGTCGCCAGCATGAGACCGGAGCGGCGCATGCCTCGGTTCAGCAATGCTGGCATCGGCGCGGCAGGTCGCGGTCCGTGGCGGCGGCGGCGAGGCGAGGGACCGTCGCGAGGCCGCGCTTCGGCCGCTCGCGGCATCGTCCGGGTTCTGGCGCTGTAGCCGTGCTTCACCCGGAAGGTTCGTCCCCTGGGCGATGTCTGGTTGGTCGAGACGACGGCGCCAGGAGTGGCGGGCGCATTCGTGCGGGCGCGTAGCATCCTGAAACCGAAGCCTGACGCCGACCTCACCGGGGAGATCGCGCGGCGGGTGCGCGATGCCGGATAGACGGCGCATTGACCGGGCTGCCCGCGTTTTCATCGACCTGCTCGGGGAGAACTCGGTCCACCGGGCCGTTCCCGGCGCGATCGTCGGTGATGCCCGCGCGGGCCGTGCGGAGGTGGTTGCGTCCAACCTGACCGTTGCAGAAGTCGCCTTCACCTCTGGCGAGCGGCATCCCGATCCGCGTGGGAATCCGGCACGTCCGGAGCGAACGCCTGGAGGAGGGCAGCCGCTGCGGCCCGGCAACATCCACCCCGTTAC
>JBJTKE010000092.1:0-2826 GCA_046096285.1 Chloroflexota bacterium | reverse complement strand
CCCCCGCCGATTCCGCAGGGTGGGACGATCCGCCGCCGGCTTCCGCGCGCAGGCGCTCCCGCCCGGAGCCCCCGGCGCCGGAACGGCAGGAGGCGGACGACGCCCCGGCCCGGCGGCGATCCCCCGCCGAGGCCTCCCGGCGGTCTCAGGCGCGCCGGCCGGCGCCGGGCCGCAGGCAGCCGTCGTTCCTGCAGGAGTTGCTCGGCGGGGTCATCGGCAGCATCACATCGGACATCGAGCGGGTCCGGTTGGCGCGCTCGGCGGTGTTCGCGCTGGCCGGGCTGGTGCTGGCGATTTCCGGCGGACTGGCCGACGGCGCCATCCACCGGGGGGTGGAATCCGGGACCGAGGAGCCGATCGTGCGCCACGTGACCGGGCGCGACCTCGCGCTCAACGCCGACCTGACCCGGCTCGCCCCGGAGCAACTCGCGCAGGCCGCCGATGCCCTGCAGGCCAACGGCTTCCGCTACCTGCGGCAGTCCTTCGCCTGGTCGGAGATCGAGCCCGCGCCCGGCGCGTTTTCCTGGGAGCGGTACGACGCGATCGTGGAGGCACTGGCCCAGCGCGGCATCACCACGGTGGCGGTGCTCCACCGGTCCCCGGCGTGGGTGCGGGCGGCGGCCGCGGCGGACGCCTTCGACGCCCCGCCGATCGACCTCGGAGCGTGGGAGCGCTTCACCGGGTCGGTCGCGGCGCGCTACGGGGACCGGGTGCCGGTCATCCAGATCTGGGACCGGCCAAACCTGCCCGAGTGCTGGGGGGGCGGCCCGCCCGACGCCGCGGGCTACGTCAACCTGCTGGCCCGCGGCTCCAACGCCGCCCGTGCCGGCAACGCCAACGTGACCATCGTGACGGCGGAGTTCGATCCCGGCGCGGGAGCGGACGACCTGTCCTTCCTGCGCGAGGTGTACGCCCTCGGGGCGTCGCCGTTCTTCGATGCCGCCGCCGCCAGCGTGGCCGGCGGCGGCCGAACCCCCTACGACCGCCGCGTTCATGCCACGGTTCCGGGGCTCTCCCGCGCCATCCTGTTCCGGGAGGCGATGGTGGCCGCGGGCGATGCCGGCAAGCCGGTCTGGGCGACCCACTACGGCTGGGCCCTCGCGGCCCCCGGGGCGGCGGGCCCCGACGCCGGGGAGCGGGCGGCATGGACGGTTTCCGGCGTCCAGCGGGCGCGAGCCGAGTGGCCGTGGATGGGGCCGATGTTCGCCTGGGGCTTCGCGCCCGGGCCGTCGCTGGCAGGCGACGTGCCCGCCGACCTGACCCTGCTCACCGCCGAGGGCGTCCCGACCGACCTGTTCGGCGCACTCTCGGCCTTCGCCGCCGAGGGCGGCGCCGCCGCCGCGCCCACCGGCTTCCTGCCGGTCTCCGCCCGCCAGATCGCCTACGAGGGCAACTGGGACCTCCAACACCTCGGGGACGAGCGCTACCGCACCACCGGCGAAACCGGGGCCCGGTTGACCGTTCCCTTCACCGGCACCGGCGCGGCGGCGCGGGTGCGCCTGAGCAGGCAGGCGGCGGACCTCTCGGCCACCCTCGACGGCGCGCCGGTGGAGATCGATCTCGGCGCGTTCCAGGCGGCCGACATCACCCTCGACATCGCCCGCGGCCTGCCCGACGCCCGCCACGAATTCACCGTCGAACTGACCTCCCCGGGCAACTTCACCATTGGTGGCGTGGTGGTCGAGCGGGCGATTCCGCTCCGCTGGCCGGTGGTGATGCTCACCGGCGCCGGCACGGCCTTGCTGATCATCGGGTTGCGCGGCATCTTCGCCGGCATCGCGGTCCGCTCCGGCAGGCTCACCCGCCGCGGCCGCCTCGAACGGACCATCGACCTGCCGCTGCTGCCGGACTGGCGGCCCGCCCGCCGGGCCTGAGCGGGCGGCGGCGCGCCCGCCACAGGGCGTTTCCGCCCCGCTCCGTATACTTGGCTGGACGTGGCCGCAGGGGTTCCGGGAGACGGGTCCGATGAGCGAGGACGAGCAGCACGCCGGGACTCCTGCGACGGAACCACCGCCTCCGGATGGGCCCTCGTTCATGGCCAACCCGGCGGCATGGATCCGGCAGAACCGGGCGAAGGCCGAAATCCTCGCCATCGGGGCCGTCTCCATCGGCCTCATCTTCTGCATGATGGTCCTGGTGGCCATCGGGCTGTGGCGGACCGCCGGCCAGTAACCGCCGCCGTGAGGAGCGACAGATGACCGACGCCGCGGTCCGGGAACCGATGACCGTCGCCCAGTTCCGCGACACCTTCCACGAGATCGAGTCGGAGGTCAGCCGGGCGATGGTCGGGCAGACCGACGTCATCCGCGATGTGTTGATCGCGGTGGTGGCCGGCGGCCACGTCCTGCTCGAGGGCGTGCCCGGACTCGGCAAGACGATGCTCGTGCTCTCCCTCGCCAACGTGCTGGATCTCGCCTTCTCCCGCATCCAGTTCACGCCGGACCTGATGCCCGCCGACATCACCGGCACCAACATCCTGGTCGAGGACGAGCAGGGCGGCCGCCACTTCACCTTCCAGCCCGGCCCGGTCTTCGCCAACCTCGTGCTCGCCGACGAGATCAACCGGGCCACCCCGAAAACGCAATCGGCCCTGCTCGAGGCCATGCAGGAGCGCACCGTCACCGTCGCCTCCACCGCGCACCCGATGGCGCGCCCCTTCTTCGTGCTGGCCACCCAGAACCCGCTGGAGATGGAGGGCACCTACCCGCTGCCGGAGGCGCAACTCGACCGCTTCCTGTTCAAGTTGATCGTCCCCTACCCCAGCGCCGAGGACCTGACCGAGATCGTCAACCGCACCACCTCCTCGGTGAGGGCCTGGGCGATGGG
>JBJTKE010000091.1:0-1149 GCA_046096285.1 Chloroflexota bacterium | reverse complement strand
ACATCGCCCTCGGCGCGGCGCTCGTGGACCGGTATGGGTACGTGGAACTCGCGTTCGCCCTCAGCCTCACCACCACGGTCGAGATGATCGTGCTGCTGGCCGTGCTGCGGACCCGGATCGGTGGCATCGGTCCCGAGGAAGTCGGCTGGCTGGTCCGGGTCGCCGCGGCCACGGCCGCCATGGCGGTGGCATGCCTGCTCCTTGCCCCGCTCAGCGACGACCTGACCACCCCGGGGGCCATGCCCCGTCTCCTGCAGGCCTTGCTGTTCCTGCTCATCCTCGGCGCGGCCGGGGCGGTCTACGTGGCCGCCGCCTGGGCGCTCGGCATCCCCGAACTGCGAACCGCCGCCCGGCAGATCCTCTCCCGCCTCCCCGGCGGCGGCCGCCTCGCCGCCCGCATCTGACCGGCGGTAACCCGGATACCGTTTTTCCGGCGGTCCCATCCGGCCATGCCGCTATACTCCGTGCGCATCGCGAGCGCGCCGAGGACAACGGAACGACATGGCAGACCCTTCCCGCACCGACCAGTCCCACATCCGCAACTTCTCGATCATTGCCCACATCGACCACGGCAAGTCGACGCTGGCCGACCGCCTGCTGGAGAAGACCTCGACCGTGCAGGTGCGGGAGATGGTCGACCAGTTGCTGGACTCCATGGACCTCGAGCGGGAGAAGGGCATCACCATCAAGGCCCGCGCCGTCCGCATGCGCTACACCGCGCGGAACGGCGAGAACTACGAACTCAACCTGATCGACACCCCCGGCCACGTCGACTTCTCCTACGAGGTCAGCCGCAGCCTCGCCGCCTGCGAGGGCGCCCTGCTGGTGGTCGATGCCGCCCAGGGGATCGAGGCCCAGACGATGGCCAACGTCTACCTCGCCCTCGAGCAGGACCTCGCCATCGTCGCCGTCATCAACAAGATCGACCTGCCCAATGCCGACCCCGAGAAGGTCGCCCGGGAAGTCGGCCAGTTCATCGGACTCCTCGACGACGAGATGATCCCCGCCTCGGCCACGACGGGACTCGGCATCGAGGAGATTCTCGAGGCCGTCGTCGCCAAGATGCCGCCCCCGGCCGGATCGGTGGATGCTCCCGCCCGCGCCCTCATCTTCGACAGCCACTACGACGCCTACAAGGGCGTCATTGCC
>JBJTKE010000090.1:0-3282 GCA_046096285.1 Chloroflexota bacterium | reverse complement strand
CGTCGGCCACTGCCATGCCGGCGAACCGCGCCCGGATCACCCACCCCGCCGCGACCCCGCCAGCACCCAGCACGGCCGCCGCGCCTCGGGCGACTCCGGCGGGCAGGTCTCCCGTGCCCACCGGCCGCAGTTCGCCGGCATCGCAGTGGCCTACGTGGCGCTGATGGCGGCGTACAGCATGGGACTGAAGTCGCTGGTGCTGGTGGACGTGCTCGCGATCGCCATCGGCTTCGTGCTGCGCGCGGTCGCGGGCGCGGTGGCGATCGACGTGCACATTTCGGCGTGGTTGCTGGCCTGCACCCTGCTGCTGGCCCTGTTTCTCGGGTTTGGCAAGCGGCGGCACGAACTCGAGGCCCTGCCCGATGCGGCGCTGCACCGCCGGAACCTCGAGACCTACACGATACCGCTGCTGGACCAGTTGTGCTGGCTCACGGCGGCGGCAACGGTGGCCTGCTACACGCTGTACGTCGTGGAGGCGCGTCCGGGATCGGCGATGATCCTGACGGTGCCGGTGGTGGCCTATGCGATCTTCCGATACCTGTACCTGATGCACCGGCGCGGCGGAGGCGGCAGGCCCGAGCGGGCGCTGTTCGAAGATTGGCCGCTGCTGGCGTCGGTGGCGGCATGGGGAATCCTGAGCCTCATCGCGATGTACTGAGATCGGGGACGAGGCGGCGCGCGGTGTAGCGCCCGTCGCTATCCTCCGGTAACCTTGACACGGAACGTAGCAAGTTTCCGCGTTTGGGTGTATTATCATCCTTACTCCAGTGGCGATGGGACGAAGTCCCGCGTCACGGGTGGCGAGCGTCCTGCGGAGAACGCCGCGGAACGCTCGCGGGAAATGGGTTCGCGAGGTTCGGAAGGAGCCGAAATGATCGTTGTGCGTCGAACCCGGCCCCATAATCCGGAACGGGTGCAGCAGGAAATGGAGGCGATGTTCCGCACCATGATGGCGCCCCGACCGGCCATGAGCCGTGGGCAGGGTGGCCGCTGGCGGCCGTCGCTCGAGGTGTACGAGACGGCCGAGGGGCTGGTCGTAAGCGCCGAGATCGCGGGCATGGACGAGGGCCAATTGAACGTCGTGATCGATGGCGACCTGCTGGCGATCCGGGGCGAGCGCCCCGATCCGTTCGGCGGCGAGCGCCGCGCCTACCACGAGGCGCGTATTCCCTACGGCGCATTCGGCGCCGACGTCTACATCCCGTTCCCGATCGATCCGGACCGGACCCACGCGGAGTACCGCAACGGGTTCCTGCGGATCGTGCTGCCGCGGACCGAGGCGCGCACCATCGTGCCTCGTCACGCCGGGTCGCCCGATGGACGGGAAGAGGGGGTCAACTGATGCCACGCAAGAAGAAGATGGAGACCGTGAACGAGACCGAGGAGACGCAGGAGACCGGGGCAGCCCCGGACGCGGCCGTTGCGGCCGCGGTGGACGCCCGCGAGAGCGCGGCGCCCGCCGCCGTCGCGGCGATCCCGCTCGGCGCGGGCGCCGAAGCGGAGTCCGACGCGGACGAGGCGGGAGCGGAGCAGGAACCGGACATCCTGACGATGCCGATCCTGCCGCTGCGCGGGACGGTGGTGTTCCCGCTGACGGTGGTGCCGCTGGCGGCGGCGCAGGCGCGATCGCTGCGGCTGATCGACGAGGTGATGACCGGCGACCGCCGGGTCGCGCTCGTGATGCAGAAGGATGCGGACATCGAGGGCGCCAGCCCGGCCGATTGCCACACCGTCGGCACGATCGGCACGATCCACCAGATGATGCGGGTGCCGGACGGCAGCGTGCGCCTGGCGGTGCAGGGCGTCGAGCGGATGCGCATCCTCGACTGGGTGACGGAGGAGCCGTACCTGGTCGCGAAAATCGAGAAGGCGCCGGAGACGATCGAGGATTCGGTCGAGGTGGAGGCGCTGAGCCGCAACACCCTCGACCTGTTCCAGCGGCTGGTGTCGCTGGTGTCCCACCTGCCGGACGAACTGGTGACGGCGGCGCTGAACGTCGACGACCCGCGCCACCTGGTGTACCTGGTCGCGACCAACCTGCGGATGGAGCCGGAGGAGCGGCAGGACCTGCTGGAACTGGACTCGGTGCGGGAGAAGCTGGTCAAGCTGAACGCGTTCATCTCGAAGGAGCTGGACGTGCTGGAGCTTGGCAAGAAGATCCAGTCCGAAGTGCAGGACGAGGTCTCGAAGAACCAGCGCGAGTTCTACCTGCGGGAGCAGATGAAGGCGATCCAGCGCGAGCTGGGCGAGAGCAGCGAGACGGAGGCCGAAGTCACCGAGCTGCGGCAGAAGATCGAGGAGTCCGGGATGCCGGAGGAGGCGGCGAAGGAGGCCCGGCGGGAGCTGGATCGCCTCGCCAAGCTGCCGCCCGCCGCCGCCGAGTACGGGGTGATCAAGACCTACCTCGACTGGCTGACGAGCCTGCCGTGGAACCGGAGCACCGAGGGCGAGATCGACATTCCGCGGACGCGGCAGATTCTCGACGAGGACCACTACGATCTCGAAAAGATCAAGGACCGCATCCTCGAATACCTGGCGGTGCGCACGCTGAAGATGGAGATGGCGGCGCAGGCGGAGGGGGGAGAGACGCCCGCCCCGAGCCGCGAGCCGATCCTCTGCCTGGTCGGTCCTCCGGGCGTGGGCAAGACGAGCCTGGCGCAGTCGATTGCGCGGGCGCTGGGCCGCGAGCTGACCCGGATGTCGCTCGGCGGGGTGCGCGATGAATCCGAGATCCGCGGCCACCGGCGAACCTACGTCGGCGCGATGCCGGGCCGGATCATCCAGGCCATCCGGCGGGCGGGCACCAACGATCCGGTGTTCGTGCTGGACGAGGTGGACACACTCGGCAGCGACTGGCGCGGAGATCCCTCATCGGCGCTGCTGGAGGTGCTCGATCCCGAGCAGAACAACACGTTCCGGGATCACTACCTCGATGTGGCCTTCGACCTTTCGAAGGTGATGTTCATCGCGACGGCGAACCTGCTGGACCAGATCCCGGGACCGCTGCGGGACCGGATTGAGATCCTCGAGCTCAGCGGGTACACCGACGAGGACAAGCTGAAGATCGCCCGGAAGTATCTCGTGCCGAAGCAGTTGAAGGCGCACGGGTTGGGGAAGGAGAGCCATCCGATCTCCGACGAGGGGCTGACGACGATCATCCAGCGCTACACCCGGGAGGCGGGGGTGCGCAACCTGGAGCGGGAGATCGCGACGGTCTACCGCAAGGTGGCGACCCGGAAAGCGGAGGGACGCGAGGTTCCCGCCGAGGTCGGTCAAGAGGAG
>JBJTKE010000089.1:0-7509 GCA_046096285.1 Chloroflexota bacterium | reverse complement strand
CGGCAACCTCTGCATCGGCGCCGTCTGCCAGGCCTGCCGCGCCAATGACCAGTCCTGCTCCGCCAGCAGCGACTGCTGCTCCGGCCTCGCCTGCTTCAACGGCGCCTGCGCCCCCTGCGTGGCCGACGGCAAGACCTGCTCTGCCAACGCCGACTGTTGCGCCGGCCTCGGCTGCTACAACGGCGCGTGCGCCCTCTGCGTCACCGACGGCCAGACCTGCTCCTCCGACGGGCAGTGCTGCTCCGGAGCCGTCTGCCGCGAGGGAGCCTGCGCCACTCCGAAGACCGTCAAGACCGGCGAGGCCTGCATCAACGAGTTCGACACCTGCGCCGACCCCGACGCCTCCTGCATAACCTACGATTTCGACGATCCCGAAGGAACGTACTGCCTGCTCCCGCGCAAGGCCCGCTGCACCGGCGACATGGACTGCCGCTCCCGCGACTGCGAGAACTTCCGCTGCATCGCCTGCTCATTTGGGGCCTGCGTCACCTCCTGCAGCCCGATCGTCTGCAAGAGCGGATGCACCTATTCAAAGGTCCAGGATGCGATCGACGCCGCCGACTCCTACTCCGTCATCGACATCGGCCCTGGCACCTACGTCGAGGACCTGGTGATCGCCCAAAGGCTCACCCTCCGCGCCTGCAAGGGCACGGAGGTCGTGCTCCGCAACGCCACCTACGATTCCCGGACGATCACCTGCCCGAACATCAACATCCTCGTGCTCATCGACATCATCGTCGACGGGCGCAACGATCCGGACACCGGCCGGTGGGGCGGGGGCATCCGCACCCTCGGCGTCGTCGCGCTCTTCCGCAACTCGGTGGTCCGCAACGGCGCGTGGCCGTATGGCGGCGGCATCATGGTCGGCTCGGAAGTGAAGTTCAACGGCGGGTCGATCGACCCCGGCCAACTCGAGCGGCTTGGCGGCACGCCGCTCGAGGAGTCCTTCCCGCGCCTCGCTCTCGGCCGTGACCTGCCGCCGTGGCTCCGCAACCAGGCTGCGCGCATCACGCCGGCCGATTACAACCCCCAACCGGTCGTGATCTACCTGAGCGATCAGTCCAGCGTCCAGAACAACAGCGCTACCTCTTTCGGCGGCGGCATTTTCGCCAGTTTCGAGGGCCTGCCGATCGATCTCACCCCGGAGGCTCCGCTCTTCCCGATCGTCCTCATGCAGGAGGCGGCAACCATCCGCGACAACCAGGTGACCAGCACCACCGCCCCGCGCCCCCAGTTGCAACCGCAGGGCCCCCCCGTCCGCGAGGATTACGGCGGCGGCGGCATCTTCGCGGTCAACGGGTTCGTCTTCGCGATCGACGATACCAGCATCGACCGCAACATCGCCGACGTGCAGGGCGGCGGCATCATGCTCCTGCCGGGGCTGCCCGAAACAACCGATGTGCCGTTCAGCATTGCCGTCGGCGGCAACGCCCGCATCTCGCGCAACAAGGCCTTCGTTGGGGCAGGAGTGAGCATCCCGGAGGGCCTGAACTCCGGTTTCGGAGGCCTGTTCGTCGGGCAACAAGGCGGCGTCGAGGGCAACATCGCCGATGCCGTGGGCGGAGGCGCATTCCTCATCGGGACGCCGGTTCACCTCATCGATGACGGCTTCATCTCCGGCAATACTGCCGGCACGTGCGGCGGCGCGGTCGTCTTCGGCCCCTTCAGCGGAGCGGGCATCGCCGGCGCGAGGATCGAGAACGGCGGGGTCATCAGCGGCAACACCGCCGCGCAAGGCGCGGGCATTTGCCTCGTCGGCGCGAGCCTGGCGATGGAGGACGACGGGGAGATTCGCGACAACGTGGCCAGCGAGGCTGGCGGCGGCGTCTACCTCGAATTCCTCGACAAGGACTCGGGCTACCCCGCTGGCCTGTCCATGGACGACACCTCCATCATCACCGGCAATGTCGCGGGCGACGGCCTCCCCGGCGCGGGCGGCGGCGTCTACTCCGACAACCCCGACAACGTGGTCCTCGGCGGCGAGCGCATCACAGGAAACAACCCGGAAAACTGCGTGGGCAGTTCCTCGCCCACCTGTATCGCCGACGAACCGTAGCGCGGACCCCGCGTGGGCAGCAGTACCGACACACGAGGCCCGGCCACATCGCTGGCCGGGCCTCCTGCTTTCGTCATCCCGATGCGGGCATTCCCCGGCGGATCGCCGCGCGGGCCGCTACGAGATCTCGAAGATCGTCTCCACCTCGACCGGCACCCCGTTCGGCAGCGCCTGCACCCCGATCGCCGACCGCGCGTGCTTCCCGGCGCTCTCGCCCAGCACTTCCAGCAGCAACTCCGAGAACCCGTGCATCACGGCGGAGGTGTTGGTGAAGTCCGGCGCGCAGTTCACCAGACCCAGCACCTTGACCACCCGCTTGATCCGGCCGAGATCGCCCAGCATCGTCTTTGCCGCCGCCAGTTGCGCCACCGCGCACAGCCGCGCCGCCTCGTACCCTTCCTCGACCGTGTAGGTCTCCCCCACCCGGCCCTTCCACGCCACCCCGTCCTTCGGCGGCGTGATCGATCCCGACAGCCACATCAGGTTGCCGACGATCGTGCCGACGTGCATCGCCGGGTGGCTGGCCTTCGCCTCGTTCAGCGTGTACCCGAGGCTCGCGAGTTTCTCTTCCGGCGTCATCTCGTCGTCGCTCCCTGTCCATGCCGGCGCGTGCCTGCCCCGGCTCTTCCCGCGGCGCAGACCGCCGCGCTGCGCGTCATCTTGCACTACCCGGCCCCGCCACGCCCGCACCGGCAACCCACAGAACGCCCTGTTGCCGCCTGTGACTCGCCCCGCGATCCTCTATCATGGCCGCGGCGAACGCCCGCCGCGCCCCGACTCGCCACGTCATGCCACGTTACGCACCAGCGGGGAACCCAACATGAGCGACCTCGTCCTCGACCGTCTCGCCCGCCTCATCGCCGCCCGCGCAAGCCGCCGCGCCGCCATCGGCGGATCCGCCGCGGTCGCGGCCGCCATCGCCGCCGAGGCCGCCGCCCGCCGCGACAGCGGCGGCGGCAAGCGCAAGGACAAGTACAAGGACAAGGACGACGGCAATGGCAACGGCAACGGCAAGGACGGCGGCCGGGACCGGGGCAGGGACAACGGCAACCGCAACGGAAAGAACCGCGACCGCGCCAATCGCGGCCAGCGCAACGACGGCAAGCAGTCCCGCGACGGCGACGGCGAGAACCCCGGCGCGGCCGGCCCCGACCGGACCGGCGACGGCCGTCCCGCCGCGGACTGCCGCTGCGGGCGCTGTCAGGCCGCCTGCGCGCCGGTGGTCTGCGAGCGCGGCTGCGAGCATCGCACCGTGCAGGCGGCCATCGACGCGGCCCGTCCCGGCGGCGTCGTCGACATCGGCCCCGGAACCTATCGCGAAAACCTCTCCGTCCGCCGCCCGGTGATGCTGCGCGCCTGCAAGCCGGGCAGCGTCACCATTGCCAACGCCACGCCCGGCGCGCGCGCCATCGACGTGCTCGACGGCGCGGAGATCTCCCTGCAGGACATCGCCGTCGAGCGGCGGGACGGCGCGGCCCGCGGCGGCGGCATCGCTTCCTCCGGCAGCGTCTCCCTCTGCGGCGGCAGCACGGTCCGCAAGGCCCGCAACGACCGCGGCGGCGGCATCTACATGAACCTCTACCCCGGCGACCGGGCCCGCATCGCCCTCTCGGACACCGCCTCCGTCGAAGGCAATGCCGCCGACGACTTCGGCGGCGGCATCCTCGCCTACGGCGACATCGAGATCACCCTCGACGACGAGGCCGCCATCCGCGGCAACACGGTGGATTCCTACGGCGGCGGCATCGCCTTCGGCAACGGCGCGCGCCTCGCCGTCGGCGGCTCTGCCGCCATCGAGGACAACGCCGCGACCGCCGACGGCTCGGCCAGCGGCGGCGGCATCTACGCCGACGGCTTCAGCGGCCTTCCCATGTCGCTGGCGATCCGCGGCTCCGCCCGCCTCGCCGGCAACCGCGCCGCCCACGGCGGCGGCCTCTACTTCGGCGGCGGCTCCGGCGACGGCCGCATGACCGTCGAGATCGGCGGCGAGGCAACCGTCCGCGAGAACGTCGCCGCCGTCTACGGCGGCGGCCTCATGGTCGCGCGGGCCTCGCTGCTGCTCACCGGCGCGGCCACCGTCACCGGCAACGCCGCGAAGCGCGCCGGCGAAGGCGCGGGCGGCGGCATCTTCGTCACCAGCGAGGCCGAGGGCTACGCGCCGGACGTCTCCGCCCTGCGGATCGAGGAGCGCGCGGCCGTCACCGGCAACACCGCCGCCCTTGGCGGCGGCATCGTCCTGTTCGGCGGCGCCGGAACCATCGCCGGCGCGGCCGATGTCTCCGGCAACGAGGCCCCCGGCTCTGGCGGCGGCATCCTGCTCAATTCCTTCGACGCCCACATGGCGTCGCTCCGCATCGCCGGCGATGCCCGCGTCCACGACAACCGCGCCGGAACCGGCGGCGGCATCTACTCGGAAGACCCCGGCAACACCCTGACCGGCGCCGCCGCCATCCGCGGCAACGCCCCGGACGACTGCGCCGGCGATCTCGCCGGGTCCTGCTCCGGCTGACCCGGGTTCGTTCGCCACCCCGCCAGCCAGCATGCCGCTGGCGGCGCAGGGAGCGACGTCACATCCCGGCGCCGACCGCCACGAGCGCCAGCAGATCCGGGTCGCCGCCGGCCGCCTCGGTCAGCCGGCGGCCGGCCGCCATCGCCTCCCCGAGACCCGGCCCGAGCATCGCCGTCAGCCGCGCCCGGCTCGCCGCGTTCTCGCCGCCCATCATGGCGTCCTGCCGGAACCCCTGGCGATCGAGCATCACCTCCAGCGCTCCAAGCAGCCGGGCCGCCGCCAGCCCCGCCTCCCGGTCCTGCTCCTCGCTCAGCAGGGAAGCAAGCCGCATCGCGGCATTCACCCGCACCAGCGGCTGGTCATGCCTGCCGGAAAGGTCAATCGCCTCCCGGACCGCCGCCATCGCCGCCTCCGGCTGCCCCGCCGCCTGCAGCGCCGCCGCCATGTTCACCAGCGGCATCCCCAGCAGCGTGGCCGACCCATACGCGCGAAACGTCGCGATGCTGCGGGCGAAATCGGCCAGCGGCCGCTCCGTCTCGCCCTCCCCGAAATGGCGGTAGGTCCCGCGCAGGTTCGACGCGAACGCCAGCGGCAGCCACGCCCCGGGGTCGTTCCCCAGCGCCGTCCCGGCCAGCCCGATCGCCCGATCCAGCCGCCCCAGCGCGCCTGCGAGATCGCCGTTCGCCGTCTGCTGCCATGCGGCGAGCAGCGTCTCGGCCATCGCCTCGCCCTCCGCGTCGCCGGCCTCCCGCGCGATCCCGAGGGCATCGTCGGCCAACTGGCGCTGCCCGGCGTAGTCGCCTCCCTCGAGCGCCAGCAGCGCGGCCAGCCAGCGCACCAGCCAGCGATCCCGCGCCGGGGCCGTGCCGTCGTCGGCGGCGATCGCCCGCCGCAGCCAGCCGTACCCCTCGCGGACCTCACCGATCAATTCCCACCAGAAGCCCAGCGCATTCGCCAGCGGCAGCGCCGCCGCACCCTGCCCGGTCGCCAGCAGGTGATCCAGCGCCGCCAGCAGATTCGCCCGCTCCGCGGCAAAGAACGCCAGCGCTTCCGCCTCGCCGCCGCCCGCGCCCAGTTGCCGGGCCGATGCCGCCACCGCCGCCGCCGCCGCCTGCGCGGCATGGGCGTCCCGCGCCGCCCGCTCCTCGCCGGCCGCGGCAAGGTCCTCCGCCGCAGCCAGCCGCACCGGCTCGAGCATCGCGAACCGCGCCGACCCGGACGCCGCCGGAACCTCCCGCGCCAGGCTGGCCGAAAGCAGCGCCGGCAGCGCCGCCATCGCGCCCGGCCGGCCCACCCCGGCCATCAGCCGCGCCGCGGCCTCCGGGCTGAACCCGCCGCGAAAGACCGAAAGCGCCCGCAGCAGCACCCGGGCATCGGCGGGCAGCAGGTCCGCCGACCAGCGGATCGTCTGCTCCATCGAGCGGAACCGCTCCGGCCCGTCCCGCCAGCGGCCGAGCGCCCGCAGGCCGGACTGGTCCAGCAGATCGGCGATGGCGGTGGCTGAGAGCATCCCGCGCCGGGCGGCGGCCAGTTCGATCGCCAGCGGCATCCCGTCCAGCAGGCGGACGATCCGCGCCGCGGCTGCAAGATCGGCATCGGACGGCTGCGCCGGCGTCCGGCCCGCCCCCCGGTCGAAGAACAGGGTCACGCGGGGGTTGGCCGCCGCATCGTCCGCCGCGGTCCCGGCCGGCAGCGGCAGCGGGTCCAGCGCCAGCACCGTCTCGTCGCGCACCTGGAACCGTTCCCGGCTGGTCGCCAGCAGCGCCAGCCCCGGCGCGGCGTCGAGCATCTCCTGCAGATCGCCCGCCGCATCCAGCAGATGCTCCATGTTGTCCAGCACCACCAGCGCCCGGCCCTCGGCGGCGACCTCACGCCCGATCCGCTGGACGACTGGCACGCTGGTGCGCCCGGCCACCCCCATCGCGGCCGCGATCGCCGGCAGCACGTCCCCCGGGGTCCGCAGCGCCTCGGCCGCCGCCCAGGAAACCGGCAGTCCCTCATCGCGCAGGCGATGCGCCAGTTCGAGCGCCAGCCGGGTCTTGCCGATCCCGCCCTCGCCGACCAGGGTGACCCAGCGCGCCCCGGAGGCCAATTCGGCCCGCAGGTGGTCGAGTTCGCCCTCCCGTCCGTGGATCGGCCACCGCGGCTCCGGCAAGGCCGGCGCTTGCGCCGGCCGCGGGCCCGGCGGCACCCGGCTCGCGGCGATGGCCGCGAAGAACGCCGCGCGATCCTCGGCTGACAGCCCGAGCCCGCCGGCCAGCATGTCGGCGGACGCCCCCTGCGGCGCGTGCCGGCTTCCCCGCTCGAGTTCGCTGATGGTGCTCGGCGAAACCCCCGAGCGCTCCGCGAGCCGCTCCTGGGTCAGCCCGGCGGCGAGGCGCAGCCGCCGCAGCGTCGCTGCGAACGACGCCACGCTGCCATCGCCTGCCGGTGTGCCCAACGAGGTCACGGAAATGCCCCCTGGTTGTCCCCCTGCCCGGCGGCCGCGCGGCTCAAACCGGAACCGCATGATGCTAACACCTTCCTCACGGCGACAGCGGGAACTGCGCCCATGTTCCGCGGGGAGCGGCGGCGCAGCCCTGCGGGCAGGGCCCCCGGTCCGCATGCCCGCACGGATTGTTCCCGGAAGCCGCCCGCGCCCACGCCCGCCGCCTGCCGCCTGCCGCCCGGAGTTCCCGGTGAGTCGCGCACCAGTTACTGCCGGGTTTCCGCTGTGGTGTTCCCGCACCCGCTGTCCTACCGTCGGTTTGCGTGCTTCTGCTCGCCCCGGCAGTCCGGCCGTCCGGCCGTCCGGCCGCGCCCGGTCCGGTGTCGTCGCGACGCGAGCCTCGTCCCCCTGGGCTCGCGCCTGCCACGACCCCGGACCGGACGCGGGCGCGTCCGATTCGTGGCGGCGTCGGCCCGGACATCCCGTCGCCGCGCGGGGAATCGCAATCCCTGAGGG
>JBJTKE010000088.1:0-6704 GCA_046096285.1 Chloroflexota bacterium | reverse complement strand
CCACCGCCGCCCCGATCTGGTGGGCCTGGTGCGGGGGGCGACGGGGGACTACCTGCTGGCCTTCCTGACCGCCGGGCTGGCCTGCCTGGCGGCGGCGGGCATGGCGCTGGCGATCGGGAAGGCGCGGGCGACGCCCGCCCCGGCCGCGCCGCTGGCCCCGGGCGCGCCGCTGGTGAGATGCCGCCGGGCGGCGCCCCGTGGCTGGCGGTTGACGGAAGCGGGCGCGGCCCCTAGCCTGACAGCATCGGGCGCAAACGAGCGCGAGAGCGGCGGCGCGCGGGCGCTGGCCGCGGCGAGAATCCGGGAGGTGCAAACGATGCCACGCATGACGGGCTGGGAGGCGGTCGTCGCCGGCCTCAAGGCCGAGGGCGTTCCCTACGTCTTCGGGTTGCCGGGCGACCCCGGCCACCTGTTCGACGCGGTGCTGCTCGCCGAGGCGGATGGCGGCCCGAAGCCGGTCGGCGTCCGCTACGAGACCTCGGGCGCGTTCCTGGCGATGGCCTACGCCCGGGTCAGCGGCGACCTCGCCGTCTGCTTCGGCTGCCCCGGCCCCGGCATCGCCAACCTCGTGCCCGGCATTCTCGAAGCCTACTCCGGCTGCACGCCGATGCTGGTGCTCGGCGTACGCTCCAGCAGGCTGACCTACGGCATGGGCGCCTTCCAGGAGACCGACCACATCGGGATGCTGGCGCCGATCACCAAGTGGGCAGTCACGGTGGAGACGCCGGAGCGCATTCCCTGGACCATCCGGCGCGCCATCCAGTTGGCGGTCAGCGGCAAGCCGGGGCCGGTCTACGTGGAACTGCCCGGCGACATCGGCATGGGCCGGTGGGACATCCCCGCCTACGAGCGCTCGGTGCCCGCGCCGCGCCCCGCGGCCGATCCGCGGGCCATCGCGGCGGCGGCGAAGGTGCTGGCGAAGGCGGAGCGGCCGCTGATGATCCTCGGCGGCGGCGCCTACCTCTCCGGGGCGGGCGACGCGGTGGAGGACCTGGCGAGCCGCTTCGGGATCGCGATCCAGACCACGCCCGCCGGGCGCGGCACCATCGGCGAGGGCAACCCGCTGTTCTGCGGGCTGACCGGGCTGTACCGGACGACCTTCCCCCGCGAGATCTTCGAGAGCGCCGACGTGGTGCTCACCGTCGGCTCGCGGATGGAGGAGTTCCAGGGCGGGTTCATGCCGCTGGCGAAGGGCGCGAAGATCATCCAGATCGACATCGACGACTACGAGCTTGGCCGCAACTGGCGACCGGACGTGGCGATCCAGGCGGACGCCACGCTGGCGCTGGCGGCGCTCATCGACGAACTGGCGAGCGCCGGGGTCAAGCCCAACGCGGCCTGGGTGCGCCACGTCGAGGGCGGACACCATGCGGCCGTCGCGGCCGCCCGCGAGGACGCGATGGCGGCCCTCCCCGGCGCGATGCCGCTGCAGGGCAAGACGGTGATCTCCGAAATCAACCGGGTGTTCGGGGAGAACACGATCATCGTCAAGGAAAACGGCGGGCAGGACCTTTGGGCCTACTACTGGCCCTACTACCAGGTGCTGGACCGCGGCTGCTGCGTGCCGCCCGCGGAGCAGACCGCGATGGGCTACGGGGTGATCGGCTCGCTGGCGGCCAAGCTTGCGGCGCCAGGCAGGCAGGTGGTCTCCACCTGCGGGGACGGCGCGTTCCAGATGTCGATCCACGAACTTGGCACGGCGGCGCAGGAAAAGCTGCCGGTGACCTGGGTGGTGCTGAACGACAACGCCTTCGGCTGGGTGCAGTGGATCCAGCGGCGGGCCCATGACAGCCGGATCGTGGCCACCCAGTTCGATCCGCCCGCGGACCTGCTGGCGATCGTCAAGGCGAGCGGCTGCGACGGGGTGCGGGTCGAGCGGCCGGGGGACCTCGGGGCGGCGCTGGAGCAGGCGAAGGCGGCCAACGCGAAGGGCGTGCCGTTCATGGTGGAGGTGGCCGTCGATCAGGCCCACCACCATGCCGAGTTCGAGCGGTTCCACGGCTACGAGCCCGCGCCGGGGTCGGCCACGGTCTGACGGCCCGTGCCGGAGCCGGCGCCAGGCAATTCCACGGAAAGAGCAACCGGCGGCCGCAGGGCCGCCGGTTCTCGTTGCCGGGCCGTGGCGAGTCGGACCGCAGGTTCAGTCCGCGCTGGCGGCGACCCTGCGGCGGACCGGGGTGAGCAGCGAGGCGTAGCGCGGCTCCCGGCCGCGGACGGTGGCGTAGAAGACGTCGGAAATGCGGCGGGTGATGTCGCCGGGCACGTGGCCGTGGCCGACCGGGCGGCCGTCGATGCTGCTGATCGGCGCGACCTGGACGCCGGTGCCGCAGAAGAAGGCCTCCTCGGCGAGGTAAAGCTCGGAGCGGTCGATCTCGCGCTCCTGGGTGGGGATGCCGAGATCGTGGGCGAACATCAGGATCGTGCGGCGAGTGATGCCCTCGAGGATGTCCCCGGTGATCGGCGCGGTCACCAGCACGCCGTCGCGGACGAGGAACAGGTTGCAGGCGCTGCCCTCGGCGACGTGGCCGTGGTTGTCCATGAGGATGGCTTCGTCGACGCCCTTCTCCTCGGCCTCGTCCTTGGCGAGGGCGGCGTTGATGTAGGAGCCGGTGATCTTGCCGCGGCCGGGAATGGCGTGATCGGGCAGGCGCGTCCAGGAGGAGACGGCGGCCTTGACGCCGCGAGTGTCGAGGTAGTCGCCGATGCTCATCATGTAGACGGCGAGTTCGTCCTGCATGTCCTTGAGCCGCGGCGTGAGCTGGACGTTGGCCTTGTAGATGCAGGGCCGGATGTAGATGTCGGAGCGTGGGGCGTTCTTCTCGACGACATCGACGATCACCTGCGCGAGGGTGTCGGGCGTGAACGGCAGGTTGCAGCGGAGCAACTTCGCGCTGTTCAGCAGACGGGTGGCATGATCGCGCAGGCGGAAGACGTTGATGGTCTCGCCGTCCTGGTCGAGGTAGCCGCGGATGCCGGCGAAGGCGCCGGTGCCGTATTGCATGGCATGGGTGCCGATGCTGATCTTCGCCTCGCTGAACGGGATGATCTGGCCCTCGAAGTAGGCGTATTCGAGCATGGGCGACTGGCTCATCTGCGACGACTCCCGTTTCATCAGGTGCGGCCAAACGCGTCCGGTTGGCGCAGTATCGCACGGCGGCGCGGTTGGGCCGCCGCGGCGCGGCGGATCAGTCCAGCTTGAAGTACTTGAAGGACTCGGCGAACTCGCCCGAGCCGGGGAAGCGGCTGGCGTCCTCGCGGGCCCAGCGCTGCAGTTCGCCGGTGGGGTCCCAGTCGCCGAGCTGGCTGACGTGGGCCCGCAGGGCGGCGAGTTTGAGGTCCATGTAGGGGGTGATGTCGATGGCGACATCCGGCTGCAGCGCGCCTGCGAGGTAGACCTCGCTCACCTTGTGCGGCTCCAGGCCCTCGTCCAGCAGTTCCGGGAAGTACATGCGGTTGCGGGCGGCGGGGAAGATGGCGTCCAGCGTGACGTCGCCGGCGACGCGGTGGTCGGAGTGGTTCAGGTAGCTCTGCGCGACGTAGCGGACGGAGGGATCCTGGCAGATCACCACATCCGGCTTGAGGGAGCGGATGACGCGCACCATGTCGCGCCGCAGGTCGAGATCGGGGACGAGCATGCCGTCGGGCTTGTCCATGAACACGCACTCCGCCACCCCGAGAATGGCGGCGGCATCGCGCTGTTCGACGGTGCGGATCGCAGCAAGGCGCTCGGGCGTCATCTCCGGGTCATCGCTGCCCTTGTTGCCGCTGGTGATCAGGACGTAGGTGACGTGGTGACCCTCGGCGACCCAGCGGGCGACCGTGCCGGCGCAGATGAACTCGGCATCGTCCGGGTGGGCAAAGATGACGGCGACGCGCTTCGGGCCCGCCTTGCCGGTGTGCATGGCGGCCTCGGCCGCGGCTTCGAAGGCCTCGGCGTCGACCGCGGCGGCCGGGTGACTCATCTCCTGTTCCGGGTCATGGTGGTGGTGTGGATCGCTCACGCGTCGGCTCCCGTGGTGGATCGGCTGGCACTGACGGGCGATTGTGACGAAGACCGGGCCGTCCGTCGAGTGCGCGGTCAGCGGAGGTCGCGCTGGAGGGTGACGATGGCGTCGCCCTGGACGAAGCCGAGCCGGGTGTTGATGGCGATCATGGGCGCGTTGCGGGTGTCGTTGTAGGTGTCGAGGCGGCGAGCCCCGGAGGCGATGGCGCGCTCGATGGCGGCGAGTGTGAGGGCGGTGGCGATGCCGCGGCCGCGCCACCGGGCGAGCACGCCGGTGAGGGCGTGGCTGACGACGCCGGGTTCGGAGAGGTTGCGGACGATGGAGCAGAACCCGGCGATGTCCGCGCCGTCGAGGGCGACGAGGTGGCCGCCGGGGATGGCATTCGGCGGATCGACTTCCTCGGCGAGCCAGAGGCTGAACGACAGCGGGGTGACGGGATCGGCGTCTGGTTCTCCCCGGGCGGCCTCGTCCCAGGCGGCGTGGTAGCGGCGCAGGAAGCCGGAATCGGCGGCGCGCACGTCGTCGAGGGCGGCGATGGCAACGCCAGCGGCGGCGGCGCGCGCGGCGGGGTCGCCGAACCGGGCGGGGTCGAACGATGCGAGATCGAGGCGGGCGTCCCAGCCGCGGATGACCTCCCGGAATCCGCGCCGGGCGTACCAGGCGAGGTCGCTTTCGCAGGAGGCGCGGGTCTCGGCGCGGACAAGTTCGGCCTTGCGGGCGAGCGCCTCGGCGGAAAGGCGGTCGAGCATGGCGGAGCCGAAGCTGCGCCTGCGCCAGTCCGGATCGACCTGCACGTGGAGGTAGTAGCGATCCGGGTGATACTGGCTGGCGATGTGGCGAAGCGAGCCGGAGGCGATCGCCGACCCGTGCGGGCCGTCGATCAGGTACCGGCGCAGCACCAGCCCCTCGCGCCGGGCGAGTTCGTCGGCCCGCCGGATTTCTTCGGGGGTCAGCGCCTCCTCGGGCTGGGCGCGGCGCGTCAGGCCAGAAAGGGCGGCGTAATCGGCGTCACCGCCATTCGCCGGGCGGATCGCATGATTCTTGCGGTTACTATCGCCGGTAGCTGCGGTGAGCGTTGGTCACGTAGCGACTCGATGGAACACGGGGGCGGCCGGCCGCTCGACCGCCGGGCCCGGACGCTGTGGCGGATCGAGGCGGTCCTCGGGGGCATTCCCGCGCTGGCGGTTGCGCTGGCGGCGGGATGGCTGGTGCGCGTTGGCTCCACGTTGCCCGGGTGGGCCGCGGCCGTGCCCGCGGCGGCGGCGCTGGCGTGGACCGCCTGGCAGGCGGGGCCGGGCACGGAGCTGCGCTGGCGGTGGTGGCGCTGGTCGGTCGAGCGGGACGAGATCGACCTCGCCTCGGGCTGGTTCACGCGGCGGCGGACCCTGATCCCGATGGCCCGGGTGCAGCATGTGGACACCACGACCGGCCCGGTGGAGCGCCGGCTGGGACTGGCCACGGTCGTGCTTTACACCGCCGCCGGGGCCAGCGTGATTCCGGCGCTGGCCGAGGAGGAGGCCGCCGCGGTGCGTGACCGGATCGCGGCGCTGGCCAACCTCGAGCGGGGCCTGTAGGTGGCCGAGGCCGCCGCGCCCCTGCGGGTTCCGCCCACCCGGCAGCATCCGGGCTGGATCGCCATCTCCGCGATCCGGCAGTTTCGCGGCCTGGTGATCCCGGCCATCATCCTGCTCTGGTCCCGCGGGGGGCAGGGCGATGGAGGCGGCCTGCTGGTCTTCGCGTTGCTGACCGCAGGCGCGCTGCTGTGGCAGGTGGTCTCCTGGTGGAACCTCACCTACGAGGTGCGCGACGGGCGGTTGCTGGTCCGGTCCGGCACCCTTTCGCGGCGGGAGCGCTTCGTGCCGCTGGAGCGGGTGCAGGCGGTGGACCTGACCGACACGCCGCTGCAGCGGGTGTTCGGGCTGGCGACGATGCGGGTGGAGACGGCCGCGGGCGGGGTGAAGGAGGCGGACATCCGGCTCGAGGCGGTGCCGCGGCTGCAGGCTGAGGCGCTCCGGGCCGGGCTGCTCTCGGCGCGGGGGGGCGCGACCGCGGCGGTCGCGTCCGCCGCCCCGGAACCGCCGCTGCTGTCGCTGTCGTGGCGGGAAGTGCTGGCGGCCGGGGCGACCTCGGGACGGATCGCGCCCGCACTGGCGGCGCTGGTTTTCGCGATGCAACTCGCCAACGAGGTCTTGCCGGAAGGCGTCTGGATGCGCGCGCTGGACCGGTTCCCGGGTTTCGGGCTGCGGGGCGCGGCGGGAGTGGCGCTGGCGGTGGCGGCGATCGCCTGGCTGATCGCCATCCTCGGCGCGGTCCTCACCTGGAGCGGCTTCGAACTGCGCCGCGAGGGCGACCGGCTGCTGATCGTGCATGGCCTGCTGGACCGGCGGCGGACCTCGGTGCCGATCGAGAGAATCCAGGCGGTGACTGTCAGGGAGGGGGTGCTGCGGCGGCCCTTCGGGCTGGCCGAGGTGACCTTCACGAGCGCGGGCTGGAACAAGGAGGGAACCGACGCCGGCACGCTCGCCCCGATCGTTCGCGTCCGGGATGCGCCGGCGCTGGTCGCGGCCGCGGCTCCCGGGTTTGCGCTGCCCGAGCCGGCGCCCGACCTGACCGCGCCCAGCGCGAGCAACGCCACCGGCCGGAACGCGGCAATCAGGAAGCCGCGCAGCGCCCGCCGCGGCGGCGCGGTCAGGTCGGGCG
>JBJTKE010000087.1:0-3843 GCA_046096285.1 Chloroflexota bacterium | reverse complement strand
CAACGCCGACAGATCCCCCCGCGCCGCGGCGACGCCCCGGCCGTCGTAGTCGATGCGGATCGTTCCCAGCGCCGCCCCGAGATCCATCCGGCTATCCCAGCCAGTCCGCGTCGCCGCGCAACAGGTCCCCCACCATCCGCTCGATCTCCTCCTCGTCGGCCCCGGCAGCCGGGTCCTCGCCAAGCCCGAGGAACCGCTCCAGGTCCCGCGGTCCCCAGCGCGGCGCCGGCACGGTCGGCCGGCGCCGCTCGGCGGGCGGCGGCTTCTCCACCGTCTCCGCCATCGCCCGCTCGAAGCGTTCCCCGAACTCCAGGGTCATCAGGTCGAAAGCCAGCCGGTCCCGGGCCGAGTAGCCCGCCCCGGCCAGGCCGATCAGGTCAGAAGGGCGTGCCGGCAGCCGGGCCAGCCGGTACAGCGTCCACAGCTCCCAGCGCCGCTCCATCCACGGGGCGAAGACTTTTGGCGGCCTCGCCGTCCTGGCCCAGCGCCAGCTGCAGGTAGCGGAGCCGCTCGTCGAGGTGGAGGTCGGTCACCAGCATGGTGTGCGGGTCATCGTCGAGCTCGGCCTCCGCCAGCACCAGCCGCGGCCGCACGAACCCGGCGCAGCAGACCAGGTTCGCCAGCCGCTCCTGCCGCTCCTGGTTGCGCCGCAACCGCTCCATGGTGAGCGGGTTGCCGCCCGCGCCCATGCCCTGGCCGCCGCCGGATCCCGCGCCGGCGCCCATGCCCGATCCGCCCTCGGCCTGCAGCTCCTCGAAGATCCGCAGCACCTGGTTCGCCGCCTGCACCGGCAGCCCGGCAAAGGCCGTGCTGTCGGCCAGCGAGAGCGAGCGCACCGGGGGCTGGGCGCGGCAGCGGCATCAGGTAGCCGCGGCGCTCCCGCTCGCGCTGCTCCCGGGCCCGCTCCCGGGTGGGAAACTCGATCTGCGCATCCTGCCCGTCCTGGTCGAACATGTCCGGTCCCTCCCTCGATTCCCCGCAATCGCGGATGCGCGTCAGCGGCCGGAGACGTCCGCGCCGTCGTCCGGGATGCTCTCCGCGGTCTCGAAGGACTGGATCCGGTAGAGGGCGCCGCCGAGGGCCACCCCCTTGAAGGTCATCTCCGGCTCGAGCCAGCTGCCGGACTCGAGGTTCCAGGTGGGGTCGCTCTGCAGCGCCGCCTTGAGCACGGTCAGCCGCAGGGCGCCCCCGGCGGTGTCCCGCGCGGTCGCCTGCCCGGTGATCTGGACGTACTGCGCCGGCAGCGCGGCCGGGCTCTCCCAGGTGGTGATCTGCGACCCGGCCACGCCGGTGGTGACCGGCGCCGCGCCGGTGACCACCCCGACCACCGCCAGGTTGGCCATGGCGGCCGAGGTGGTGATGTCCAGCGAGCGGTTCTCGACCACGGTGAACAGCACCTGGTCGTCGCCCATCTGCTCGTCGGTGTCGCTCGCGGATTCCACGACGAAGGACTTCACGCCGACGTAGTCGGTGTTCATCCCCGGGGTGTCGGTGGCATCCAGCGGCGCGAAGCGGAGATCGGCGATCCCCCGGACCGCCTCGGCAAACCCGGCCATGCGTACGCCTCCTTCGCGCGGGAGAAGCTCGCTCCCGCAGGTGACGGCGTACTCGCAGTTCGACGCGACGGCCGGTGAATTGATTGGGGGGAGCATACCCCAACTGCCCGGAACAGGCCGGTTTCAGGTCGTGTTCGTCAGCCCGGCGCCAGACGGGTTGGCTAGGGGGACACTCGTTCGCCTGGCAAACCCGTCTCTCTGCCTGCCACATCAAGCAACGCCAAAGGGCAGCCGTCGGAAGTCATCGTCTGCCCTTGCTTCGGACAAGTCAGTTCGCTTACGACGCGGTTGCCGTAGAGGTCAGCGGACGCCATCTGCACCACCTGCCAGGGAGGACGACGACTTACTCACGCGCGGGCTGTTCCTGTGTCTCTGGCCTGCCTTCGCGACTTTGTCCGGTGAGACGGCAGGAATCTGGTTGAGCCAGGTGTAGAACTCGCTGAAGGCAGGCCGCGGCGGGCGGACCTAACTCCGGCCAAGCACTCTCGGGTCGATGTGGGTTCAGTCGTGTGGAATGAGTCAGAACGGGTCGTCAGGCGAGCGATTCATTCGCTGACCATGGAGTGCAAGTAGGCAGCAACCAGGTTGCCGAATTGACGAAGCCCAGCAGAAAGGTGCTCTGGCCGGAGAAACCGGGACCTTGGGGCGTTTCCTCGCAGGGTTGGCCTCCATGAATTTCAGGAACACCCGTGGCCACAGATCTGGAAAAAGAACATGCGTTCTGATACAATTGCATTGAAGGAGGTTAGGATGACGAACACTTCATTCCTCGATGTTGCGGAGTCGCATGATCTCCGAGTGCGTTGTGCGATTGCGGATTCCAACCAGGGAATCAATCTCATCGTTCGCGAAGAGGATCGCTGGCCAGGGTCCGAATCGCGCAGGGTGACTGTCTCGATTTGGAGCGATGATCGATGGGCCAGGGTTGGCACGGTCTCCGTCATGCAGGAAGAGTTTGCTTCAGAGGACGATTGGTTGGAGGCCGAAGCAAACTGGACTGCATTCAGCGATGCATTACTCACGAAGGTCTCCGAGACGGGACTTGCCGCCGCGGCCGCCGCTTACGGGTTGCGTGCCTCGTCCTAAGACACGCCGACGACCCGACCTCATGCTGCAATTCATCACACATTGCCCTCCACTCCAGGGAGGCCGGTGCAAAGTACATGGCACCAAGTTCGTCGCTGGTTGCGCCACATCATCCAGTTGCCCGTATAATGAGTCACTTGTGTTGTCGGCATATGGGAGTGTGATGGATGGCCGGTTTGGAGCAACCCCGTGCCAACGATGATGCGACTGGGCTTCGGCGGGGTAAATCGCTCAACCCGTTGACGTCATCGCCAAGGTCCTCACCTGAACGCCGCGGTCTGGTATCGCGTCCGGTCAACCTGAACCCTTCGTGAGTGACTTTCTCGATCTCCGCCGGTTCTACGAGGTCGCCGCAGCGGTCGCCCGAGTACCCAATGACGAGCAGGCCGTCGCCGTAAATGCGCCGGCTGGGGCGGGCGTGTTCATTGTCGCCGGACCGGGATCCGGTAAAACGGCAGCAGTCGCCCTTCGGATGCTGAAACTGATCTTCGTCGATGGCATCGCTCCCGACCGCATTCTGGCCACAACCTTCACCAACAAGGCCGCTGAGGAACTGCGGTCGCGCCTGCTCCAGTGGGGATTTGGTTTCATCGACCACCTGACGATCGGTCCACTCCGTGATCCGCGCATCGGTGATTGGCTCAGGCAGATCGACGTCAATCAGGTCGTTACCGGCACCATCGACAGCATCTGCGAGCGTGCGCTGCGGGATTTCCGGCAACCCAACTACCGCCCGCCCGCACTGGCGGATGACTTCATCACTGCCACTCTAATGGTCCGAGATGGTTTGCTGGAGACCAATCTCTGGGATAACGAAGCACTCCACGACCTCTTGCTCGACTTCAACGCAGGCCAAACCTTCGGCTTCGATCTGCTGTTGGCGAACCTGTGGTCGTATCCACATGACGCCTTCGAGGTGATCCTCGACACAAAGGCGTGCGCCGGCCGACTCGTTCCACTGGGTTGGCGATCTTCGACCGCTGGCACAACTTCGAGTGGCAGGTGATGACCTACGCCCATCTGCGCTCTGCCCATCGCGATGCGTTGCCGATTGCGGCTGGCGTGATCATCTATCTGAACGAGTTGCAGCCTCGAGGTAGGGACATCGCGGCACTGCAGGAGGAGATTCTCAACGGCGCCACCGATGTCGTGCCGCGGCCGGGATCGACTGAGGAGACAGCGATCATGGAGTGGCATGAAC
>JBJTKE010000086.1:0-5575 GCA_046096285.1 Chloroflexota bacterium | reverse complement strand
CCAGCGCGAGCTGCGGCGCCGGGGAAATGCTGAGGAGGTCCGGACATACCTGCGCGGGCATTACCCCGATCAGGTTCGCCGGTCGGAAGCGGTGGATTGCTTCCCTCTCAGCCCGGCTCCCCGAGCTCCCGTTGCGGTGGCCATTCGGTTGTTGCGGTGAGGCTACGCCCGGTGGCGCGCCGCGTCAAGGCGGCCGGGCGTGTCCCCGCACGCTGAACATCGTCGCCCCCACCTGTTCCGGATTTCTGGCGCCCGACGATGGCCGGGCGGCGACGACGCTGATGCCTCCTACCCGCCCGGCAGCCAGCGGCGCTCGATGCTCGCCAGCACCACCATTCCGGCCGGGCCGCCGAGGTGCACGTCAACCACCGCCGAGCAGAGGCGGTAGGCCTCGTCCGGGGTGCAGCCGGCCTCCCCGGTCAGGTACTCCCACATGCGGTCGAGGGCCTCCTCGCGGGCGTCGGGGAACTGGTCTTTCGGGCGCACCCCGATGGTGAAGATGCGGTCCGCGTGCTCGATGCGCGGGGTCTGCAGGCGCAGGCCCTTGCGGATGCCGAGCCGCACCGTCGCCGCGCCCGGGCACTCGATGGAGACGCTGGTCGCCTCGTTCTCGCCCATTGCGGCGTGGAGGTCGCCGAGCGAGAACAGGCCGCCGGGAACCTGCGCCGGCAGCAGCACCGTCGCGCCGGGGCGGACCTGCGTCAGGTCGTAGTTGCCGCCCCACGGCCACGGCGGCGAGAGGGTGGAGGACTCGCCGGAAGCCGGGGCCAGCCCGAGGCAGCCGATCATCGGCCGCACCGGCGCCCGCAGCCGGTCCGACAGCGCGATCCAGCCCTCGCTGATCGGCAGGCGGCAGAGCGCGGGCGCGCCGAGATGCTTCGAGAGCGGACCGAACCCGGGGATCGACGCGTTCCATCCCCACGGCCCGGGCGTCACGTCGAGAATCTCGACCGACACCGCGTCGCCCGGCGCCACGCCCTCGATGTACACCGGCCCGGTGACGACGTTGACCGCATCGACGTCGAGGACCTCCAGCCAGCGGTCCCCCGCCGCGAAGAGCCGCTCGACCGGCTCGGCGGTCGTCTCGAACGTCACGATCTCCCCGGGCCGCACGCGCAGCGCCGGCGGGATGTCGGGCCGGAACGCGCCGTGCGACCGGGTTGCCGGGAGCCTGTGCATCGCTCGCCTCCGCTCCGCTGATGGCGTCCCCCCGGCGTGAACGATACTTCCCGCGAGACGATGCCGGCGCGACGCGGGAGAAGGAATGAGCACCGAGACCGACATGGAACCCTACGGCCAGCCCGGCCGGGTCACCGGCCATGGCGACGGCCTCTGGCAGATCGACCTCGGCTTCCAGCAGCGGGAGGGCGTGATCGCCGCCTACCTGCTGCGCGGCGACGACGGCCTCGCGCTGGTCGAAACCGGACCGTCGTCGACGCTGCCGCACCTGCTGGCCGGCATCCGCGAGGCGGGATTCGAGCCTGCCGAGATCGGGCAGATCATCGTCAGCCACATCCACCTCGACCACTCGGGCGCGGCGGGGGTGCTGCTGCGGGATCATGCGCCGCGCGCGGTGGTGCGGGTGCATCCGGTGGGCGCGCCGCACCTGATCGACCCCGGGAAACTGATCGCCAGCGCGACCCGGCTCTACACCGACCGGATGGACGCCCTCTGGGGCGAGATCGCGCCGGTTCCCGCCGACCGCGTGGTCGCGCTGGAGGACGGGATGCCCTTCGAGGTGGGCGGCCGCCCGCTGACCGCGCTGTTCACCCCCGGCCACGCCTCCCACCACATCACGCTCTGGGACCCTACCCGTTCGGCCGCCTTCACCGGCGACGTCGGCGGCGTGCGGATGCAGCACACCCGGTTCAACCTGCCGCCCGCGCCGCCGCCGGAGGTGAACCCGGAGGCGTGGGCGCTCAGCGCGGAGCGGATGCTCGCCCTCGGCGCGGAACGGCTGTTCCTGACCCACGGCGGCCTGCACGAGGACGTGGAGGCGCACCTCGCGCAACTCGTGCCCAATCTCGCCGCCCTGACGGCGCTCGCGAAGGCGCGACTGCTGGCTGGCGACGGCCACGAGCAACTGACCGCCGCGATCCACGACTGGGTGAGCGGGCAGGTCGGACCGGTGGCGCCGGGGGTGCTCGTCAACCTCGAGTGGGCGTCGCCCAGCTACCTCGCATCCTTCGGGCTGACGCGGCTGCTGGTGAAATCCGGCGACGTGCCCGATCCGAAGGCGGGGTAAGGCGGCGCCCTGCAGCTTCCATCCTCATCGCGCGCCGGCCAGCCGCCGTCGAGCCGCTGGCGTCCCGGAGGCCATAGGCCGACTGCCGGGGATTCGCGATCCCGGTCTGCTGGTCTGCACCGCGGACGGCTTCCGGTTGTTCATGAAGACACCGCTTCCCGAACTGGATGGCCGCACCCCGTGGCAGGCCATCGAGCAGGGAGATGCCGGACCGGTCCTCGCCGCGCTCGCCGCCGACTACGAAGGTCTCGGGTTCTGGATGCCCTTCGAAGGCTTCCTGCGGCCGTGGTCCGGGACGCTGTTTCGCCATGTGCCCGCCGACCGCTCGGCCGACCCCCTCGATTTCCGGTTCGCGGGGGTTGGGCTCACCAACCGCTGGCACCTGCCCGGCCAGCCCACCCTCTGTCTCGCCAGCGACGAGGGCGTGATGATCGCCGGGTGGGGACGCCATCACGCGATGGACCGCTCACCGGAACTGGAACTGCGCGCGGTGGAGCGCGCGGTGTTCCGCTTCGACCTCGCGCTCGATCGCGTCATCGACCTGCAGGACCCGGATGTGACGGATCGGCTGCAGTTGTCGGGCGCGCCGGGATGCTTTGCCGACATTGCCCTGGCGCGCGCGACCGCGAACTTCTTCCGGCACGCCACCGCCGCGCAGGCCGTGCAGGCCGCATCGATGGCGTTTCCCGATGACCCGTCCCGCTTCGTGATGGCGCGCTTCCTCGAAAAACTGCCGGATGACCCGCGCCGGTACCTGCGCGCCGTCACCCCGGCGGGCACGCTCCGCCGGGGGTGACCCGGCGCCGAATCCGCTCCCGCCCCTCGGCGCGGCGGGCCGGGGCCATGTGGCAAAATCCCGGTTCGCACCCGCGCGAAGGGAGGGCTGGCGATGTTCTCTCGGCCACCGCTGCCTCCATCCGCCATCGAGGCCACCCGCGCCCACCATGCCGCCATGCGGTCCGGCACGGCGCAGTCCGGACAGCCGCGGGAGGGAGCGATCGCGGTCCTGCTCTACGCGGCGTCTGCCCTGCTGCTGCTCTGGCGGCTCGGCGCCAACCCGGATTTTCCCGTCAACTGGGAGGAGTACACGGCCTGGAACGTCTTCCGCTTCTGGGAGGCCGGGCCGTACTGGGCGGACATCCTCGCCCCCGCCAACGGGCTGATGACCGATAGTGGCCGCGGCCTGCTGACCGGCTTCCCCGCGGCATCCGGATTCGCGCTGTTCGGCGTCGGGTTGGCGCAATTGCGGGTTCCCATCGCCCTGCTGGCCGCGTTTGCCCCCCCGCTGCTCTGGCTGGCCGGCCGCACGGTGCTGCCGCCCCGGGTCGCCCTGCTCGGGGCCGCGCTGCTGGCCGTCTGCCCGGTCTTCGTCTTCTACGGGCGCACCGCCACGCTGGTCGGGGTGTCGCTGGTCCCGCTGCTCCTGGCCTTCCTCGCGCTGGCCGCGGTGCTGACGGCCCCGCCGGGCGCGATGACCCGGCCCGCCGTCGCGCTGGCCGCGAGCCTCACCCTCGGCATCCTCGCCTATGCCCCGGTGCGCCTGATGTGGCCGATCTCGATCTCCGTCCTGCTCGTCGCAGCCGCGCTGGACCGGGGCAGGCGGCGCGGGTTGCTCGGCGCGGCGGTCCTCGCGCTGCTGACCGTTCCCGCCGCGCTCGCCGCGCTCGATGCCGCGACGTCGGCCGACCCCGCGCCTGCCGCCGCCGTCTCCGGCTATTTCCGCGCGCGGGACGAGACGATCCTCGGCATGTCCGCCCGCAACCAACAGGATTTCCTGCGCCCGGACGCGCCCGCCATCGGGCCGCCAGTCGTGCGGCTCGTCGCCCAGAACCTGCGCGATCTCGCGCGGATCGGCTTCGACCGCGGCACGATGCCCATCCGCAGCGACTACTGGAACGCCTCCGGCAGCATCTGGCCCGCGTGGTTCGGGCTGCTGGCGGCGGCGGGCGGCGCGCTGGCGCTGGCCGCGGCGTGGCGGCGGCGGGAGTGGGGGGGCGCGCTGGCGCTGGCCGCGTTCGCCGGGTTCGCCGGCCCGCTGCTGCTCACCTCGCGGGTGGATTCGGGCAGGCTGCTGGCCGCCGTTCCCTTCGCCTGCCTGCTCGCCGCGCTGGCCGCGACCGCGGGCGCGTCGGCGCTTGCCGGGCTGATCGTCCGGGCGGACCCGCGCAGTTGGTTGCGGAGGGCGCTGCCGGTCGCCCTGCCGGTCGCCGTCGTGCTGGCGCTGCTGGGAACCGCCGCCGAGGCGATGCGGCAGCCGCCGATGATCGCGCGGCAGGCGCGGGAGGGCATGGCGCTGCGCGATCTCGCGCCGTCCGCCCCGGCGGGCGGGGTGGTGCTGGTGGTGCGGGACAGCCTCGGGCCGGAGATCGAGCGGGTCCATGCCTCCAGCCACCGGTTGCTGCTGGACCGGGTCTATCGGATGATCGATTTCAACGGCCCGGACGCCCTCGACCGCGGGCCGGATCGCCCCGATCTGCGGTACGGCGAGGCGCTCGCCGAACTCGAAGCCGGGTCGCTGGACGATCCCTGCGATTCGCTCTACGCGGTGCAGCCGGAGGTGCGCCGGCGGGTCGAGGCTGCGCTGGCCCGCGCGGGATGCGCGTCCGCTCCCCGGATCGTCGATCTGCCCCAGTAACGAGGGCAGGGCGCCCCGCGGCCCCGCGCGAGGGCGTTCAGACCGGTTCGGCCCGGGCCGGCACGTCCAGCCGAAGGCAAGATCGGGCACATCGGGCGGGCTGGCGACCTCGACCCCGGCGTCATCGCGATGGCGCCGGGAGCGGTCCGGCGGCGCCTCCCGCGTGCCGACACCCGATGCGCCCGCCACATGCGATCTCGCATGGTCGCCGATGTCGAGCGGGCGACGGGTCCGCGCCGGGCGGATCGGGCGCATGTCGTGACTGGCGGCCCGGCGTGCAGTGACATGCATGGAGAGGCTGGGAGAAGCCATGTGGGAGTTCGGGAGTTGCGCTCACCCCTTGCCTGAACTAGAGTCACATCAATAGAAGCAGGAATTGACAGGTGCCGGACCCGACGCCGGGTGATGAGCATCTGCCCCGGGGTGATCGTGCACCCTGCGCGATCAGGAGGAATCCTCCAATCAACGAGCACCGATTCGACGCGGCGCTGCGGGCGCTGGGACAGGGCCGGACCCGGCGGCAGGGGCTGGGCGCGGCAGTCGGCGCGCTGGCCGGCGCGGCGGCCGCACCGGCGCTGGCGAAGGACAGGAAGAAGGATCACGGCAGGCCGGGCGACGGCAAGCATCCGGGCGACGGCAAGCATCCGGGCAACGGCAATGGCGACCGGCCGGACGCGGGCCGGAACGGCGCGCGT
>JBJTKE010000085.1:0-5992 GCA_046096285.1 Chloroflexota bacterium | reverse complement strand
GAGGGACTTGACCTGCTCGTGCGCCGGGGCGAGGGATCGTGGTCGGGCGTCGCCGCTGCCACGCCGGCGTCGACCGAGGCCTTGACCGAGTTCCAGGTGATCGATCAGGCGACCCAGAACCCGGTCGGCGGTGCGAGCATTTATCTCCTGCGCGAGGGCGACACCGCCGCCCGGTACCTCCAGGACCAGATGTCGGTGCAGGCGGTCGAGCGGGCAGTGACCGGCGCGGATGGCCGCGCGCGATTGATGCAACCCGCGAGCATCGGCCAGCAATACGGGGTGGTGGTGCTCGCCGAGGGGTTTCGTCCGAATGCCTTCGATGTCGTGCTCGCTCCGGAGGGCTCCGGGCCGGTCGCGACCCTGACCGTGCCGATGCGGGCAGGGAGCTGAGGTAGCGGCGGGGACCGCGCGACGGTCGCGTGCGCGCGCTGACTCGCATCATGCGCCGGCGGAAACCGGCGCGGAACGGGAGGTTCTGGTGGCAATTCGAGGAACGGCGCTTCTTGGTTCGGGAGTCGTGGCCGGACTGCTGATCGCGGGCGCGGGAGGGTTCGCGCTCGCGCGACCGGCAGCGCAGGACGGCGAGCTCTGCACCAACAATCCGGCGATCGCCCTTCCCATGTGCGGCGGAGCGGGTGATCCCCCGGGGCTGCAGCCGCAGCCGCAGCCGCAGCCGCAGCCAGAAATGCCCGGAGCTCCGCCGATGGCGCCCGGCACGATGGATGGGATGCAGCAGCCACAGCCCGTGCCGCCCCCGCAGCAGGTGGCTCCGCCCCCGCAGCAGAGCCTGACGTCCTACGCCTCCCCGATGGGAATCTACTCGGTTTCGTGGGAACTGCCGTGGATGTACGTGCCAGAGGCCAGCTTTCCAGCTGAGGGCGCCGTCCTTCTGACCAACGGCGTGAGCGACGTCATATTCGAGGAGTCGAGAGTAGCCTTTCCCTCCGCGAAGCAGTTCGCACTGTCCATCAACACCTCCGGCTGGCAAGTGATCACATCTGATGATCGCGGGAGCCTCTATGTCCTTGGCATGGCGAACGCCGAGGGAGTCGCCCGGATCGTGTCGTTCAAGCAGGTGGGGCCGGGCGGCGCTACCACGGACTACTCGGTGATCTCCTGGCTCGTGGACGCGCAACAAGCGGCGAGTGAGGCTCCGGGCGTCGAACTCCTGCTGAAAAATGTGGTGTTGGGTGCGTACGGGAGCGCGGACGACGAGCGGTCGAATCAGCGAGTCGGCTGGGCGAACAGCGCAGTGACCGCGTCCCTGTCTGCCGTCGTGGGAACCGAGTTTCTGCCAAGCATCGGCGCTGAGCCAGTTACCCGTGAACTTGCGGCCACCAGTTTCGTTACGGCTCGCCAGCAATCGTCAAACTCCACCGCGGTCGATGGCTGGATCAAGCAGGCTGTCGACGCGATATCCGGCGATCCGGACTCGGCGATTCTGTCGAACACGAAGCCTCGCGACACTGGCGATACGGTGTGCCGCTCGAGGACAGCTGTGCTGCCACCCCAGTGCCGGGTCACTCCGAAGTCGGCGGCTCCCGAGGCGGCGAAGACCGCTGGCGCCACGGTGCGCCCATCTTCGGACATCGACGTCGCGATGGCGGCCATGCTCGCAGGCGGAGACGCCACCTCAGTTCCGGTGCGCGCCGGAGATGCGGAGGTTTCGGCGTTGCAGGCGTCCGCAGAGCCGGGTGGTCCGATCGTGCGCAGCGAGCGATACGGATTCGAGTTCGAGTGGACGGGGTGGGAATTGCCGGTGGTGCAGGACAGTGCCTCCGGGTTCGACGCCGTGCTGGTGCGGGGCCGATCGCTGGTCCATGTCCGGGGTCTCGAGGATGCCAGCGGCGCTGGGGCAGCCGACATCGGCGCGCGCCGGCTTCAGCAGGCCGGGGTTCCGGCCGAACAAATGACCGTGTTGCGGAACGATCCGGGTGCGTTCTCGGCCCGGTTTGCGTCCGGCTCCGACAGCGGGATCGTCTCGGTGATGCAAGGAACCTCGAGCCCGGGAACGTGGCAGGTCGTGTTGTGGGTCGCGCCGAACGATCGTTTCGCCGCCGACTGGCCGGCGGTTGCGACCCTGCTGTCCTCGCTCACGGCGAACAGGTGATCGCGAAGGCGGAGGTCCGGCTGCCGATCCTGGCCGCCGGGCGTCCTGATGGCTGAACTGCTCGACAGGCCGCTGGACTGAACGTACCTGAAGGGGTAGGGTGGCATGGCCGGATTGTTCAGGGTTGCTGCGGCCGCGCTGGCCGCACTGCTGATTGCGGCATGGTCGCCTGCCGCTGGCCGGGGAGCCGTGGCTACCGCTCAGGAACCGCTCGTCACTGCCCCGTTCTTCGATGACGCGGGCACGCAGGTCGGGTCCGTTTCGGTTCTTGCGATCGATGATCCCTGGGAGAGTCCAGGAGCGTCCCTGGCGGCGCCGGAGGGTTCCCGCTACGTTGCGCTGACCGTGATGGTCGAAGCGGACATGGGTACCCGGATGGAGTTCGGGTCGCGATCGGTCGCCGCGCAGGACACGGATGGGCGGGTCGTCTCGGCAGGCTACCTGCCGGTGGCCGATGATGCCCTCGTGCCCGCCATCGAGGACGTCTCACTTGCTCCAGGCAGCCGAATCATCGGGTTGATCGGGTTCGCCATGTCCGATGAGGCTGACATCGCCCGTCTCTGGTTCACGCCAACCTGGAATCAACTCCAGCCGTTTGCCAATCTGGGAGCCGCGGCCGACCCCGTGGCCGGGGACGCCGTTGAGGTGAGGGATCAGAATGACGCCGTCGCGCAGGTCGCGGTGACGTCGATCGAGATGCCGTTCACCGCATTTGCCGAGGGATCGGCCTACGATGACGGGACCGTTCCGGCGCTGGTGACGCTCTCGTTCGAAAACACGGGTACTGGCCCGTTCTCGATCGCCTCGGGCCAGATCGTGCTGTACGACCGGGAGGGAAATCGCTACGACGCGGAGCAGTTCAGCCGAAGCACCGACTCGATGCGGGTTCCCAATCTCGCAGGGGTAACGCTCGCGCCCGGCGACCGGGCAACCGGCGCGGTTGGATTCCGGTTGGCTGAAGGCGCGGAACCGGCCTGGCTGGCCTTCGAACCGGAGACCAACCGGTTCATGATCGTCGGAACAATCGGACCCGACGATGTAACGCCGAGCCCGGCATCACCCGATCAGGGCGCCGGCGCCGGGCCGGCGCTCCCGCCGGGCGGGCAGCCAACGACGACGCCGGGGCCTGCTGGGCCAGCCGCGACGGAGACGCCGTCGGGCACTGCGGAATCGGCGCCGCCCAGGGCAGGCGGGGACTCCGGGACCGCTGAGTCGGTATGCGTGCATCGTTCGTGGTTCGTTGCGCTGCGGTCGGACGTCGCGTGGTCGGTCGAGATGCTCGCCGACCCGGCGGCCCTCAACTATGCGGCGCTGCCCGAGATCATCGATGGTTTCCAACGCCGTGCTGCACAGCGCGCGATCGTGCAGGCCCCGCAGGACTTCGAGGGGGCAAACGCTGCGTTTGCGGGAGTGTTCCTGAGGATTTCACAGGAGCTGCAGGACCTGCGCAACGGCTATGCCAGCGCCGACATGGGCGTGCTCGACGCCAGCCTCTCGGCGGTGAGCGAGGAGCATCGAAGGTTGACCGAGGCGCTGGTCAACCTCGACGCAGCGATAGCGGCGTGTCCGTCGTGATCGGGTTGAACGGCAACATGCGCGGCTTGATCGGTTTGCGCGCTGCCCCGGTGACGTGCGCCCGAGCCGTTGTGCTGGCGCTCCTCGCCGGTTCGGTGTTGGCGCATGGCAGCGATGCCGGTATCCGGGGCCGGCTCTATGAGAACCCGGCGATCGGTATCGCCGTCGTATGGGAACCCTCCATCTGGACGGCAGCCGAGGCGAGCGGCGACGAACGCGGGCCCGCCAATCGGGAGCAGCTCGCCCTCGAGAACGAGTCGGCCACGGCCATCATCGAAACGTGGCGGGAAGCGTCGAAGGGCAATGAGCTCAGCCTCGACGCCTGTGTAGCGGAACGGCTGGCGGCGATCGAGGGCGATCCGTCGCTGTCGGATGTCCGGCTCGTGGGCGCGCCGGAACTGCTCGGAGGATATCCGTTTGGTTCCGGCGTCAGTGGGCGCTGGTCTGCCTCGATCCGGCTCGACGCCGGACGGACGGCGCCCGCGGCGATCGGGATCACGTGCATGCGCGGACCGGGCACGGACCTGCTCTCCACCATCAGGGAGACCCGGATCCACATCGATGGCACCGACGGTCCGGGCTGGCCGGCAATGTTCGAGGGATACCAGTATCGGGAGGTACTCGGCGGCGCCGGTCCAGTGTTCGACATCCAGGGCACGATGGCCCCGGGATCGCGCCCGCCGGGGCAGGTCATCGTGCGTGTCCGGGTCGAGAACCTCGATGAGACCCCCGGCACGTTCGATGTCGCAGGCCTGATGGCCTCCGAGCAGGGCGCGCTGACTGCCCCGCTCGGATTTGCGGTGATCGAAGCCCCGGACGCTGACTCGGGACCCGGGTTCGTGCTTGCGCCCGGTGAACGGTTGACGATCGACGTCGTGTTCGCGGCGAGCGACCCCATGGCCGTCGGGGTCTCACTGGAGACCGGCGGACGTCGCGCCGAGATCATGCAGCCATGCTGCGGCGGGAGCATGGCTCCGCTCGTCCGGCTGACCGATTGATGCCGTGGGTGGAGGCTCGAACGAACCGCCAATGATCGATGCGCGTGATGAGGCGGCAAGCGCCGCGCTCCACGAGCAACTGCTCCGGTTGCTCGAGTCGGTCAATGGCTGGCTGCAATTCGCGGAGACCAAGAACACCACCGGGCTGACACTGGGATCGGCCGCCCTTGCGGTGCTCGCACAGTTCATGACTGGCTACAGCACCGTCTGGTCCGACTGGGCGGCGGTCGGGCTGGGGGCGAGTATCGTGCTGCTGATCGGGAGTGTGGCGGCGGCGACTGCATCGTTCCTGCCGCGAACCGCGATCGAGCGCCAACGCACCATCCGGCCTCCCTCCACCGGTGACAACCTGCTGTTCTATGGTCACCTTGCGGAGTATGACCACCGTGAACTGCTGCGAGCGATAGCTGACCGCTATCTTGGCAGGCCGAACGCCCAGCCGGATCGGTTCGCGGATGACCTTGCTCTCCAGATCGTGGCAAACGCTTCGATCACCGTGCGCAAGCTTCGCCTGTTCCGGTGGTCGGTGCTGCTGTTCGCGCTCGGCACGGTGATCGGTCTGATCAGCGCGGCGATAGGGAGGCAACGATGAGGTCATCGAGTGCCCGGCGCAATTGGCACGTTGTTGCGGCGGCGGCGGCCTGCCTGTGGCTGAGCGCCGGCGATCCCGGGGCAACCGCGCTGGAAAGCACGCTCGCCGTTGGTCGCGGGCGTCTGACCCTGAGTCCGAGTTAGGGGTTCGCGGTTTCCTGGCACCCGGAGGTCTGGACAGCCACCCAAACGACCGCAGATCAAATCAAGACCGGCCCGTGGGAGACGCTCACCCTCGATCGCGACGACGCGATGATCACGATCGAGGCGTGGACAGCCTACGATCCGTGGGACGAAGCGGAACTCAGGGCCTGTGTCGACGACCGGCTGGCAGGCCTGCGGGAGCAACCGGAGTTCAGCGGTCTCGAGGAGGTCGAGCCCGTATCCGAGCGCCCTGGGGCGCTCGGATACGGGCTTGCGGCGCGCTGGCGGACCGTCAATGCTGGAGCGGATGGCGCTACCCAGTCAATCGATGTCGGGGTCGAGTGCGCCCGCCTCGGAACAACGGATGTGCCGGTGATCCATCGCGAGACGCGGTTTGCGCTCGACCTGCTGGCTGGAGGGGACTGGCCGACCGTGTTCTCAAGGTATGGATATCACTCGGTCACTGGTGAGGCAGGGCCGGCATTGCGGATCGAGGTCAGGGCGACCGACGGCGGTCTGATCCAGGTGGATGCTGAGAATCTGGACACCGGGCCAGCGGTGCTGGATCTGCAGC